>DUZJ01000040.1 GCA_013349615.1 Planctomycetota bacterium
ATTGGCTTTAATTGGGTTTGATTGGGTTTGTATTGGGTTTGAATTGGGTTTGTTTTTCCCGCGTTCACCAAGTGTCTCATCTTCGTAATCCTTTGTTGAAACTCGGCTTACGTTCATTTGGGCTTTTTGGAAATTGGGTTTGTTTTGCATAAAAAGAGCGATTTGTAGAGCGTTCTCTACAAATGTAGAGGAGAAATTAGTGAAAAGTGAGCTAAAGTGCCTAAAGTGAGCTAAAGTTTGATTATCGATGTTCATGATTGGTAATTCCCCTAAGGGGTTTGGGCTTCTCTCCAAGATTATTGATTATTGACCATTTTGGCCTATTTTAACATATTAGTTTGATATATATTGTACATTAAGATAAGTTAGTTGTAAAGTAAATAATTAAAAATATTGGGATTTTATTAGACGCAGATTAGGAACAGACACAAGAAGCAAGACTCAAGACACAAGACACAAGGGACTCTTGAGGACGGGATAACAGGATTTATTGCCACGAAAAAGACCAAAATGCACAAAAGGGACAAAAAAATGATCAAAAAAGTGCTTTATATAACCGCAGATTACGCAGAGGACGCGGACTAACACAGACTTTTTACCACGGACTAACGCGGACTTTTTATTACGGATTACAGGCGGCGGAAGACAAAAATTGCTTTTGACGGCAAGTGCGGGGTTGGGTAGTCGTTAGTTGAAAGAATTATGGCCGGATGCCTTTAATTCCCCTGGCAGACCAAAAGAGTTTATTTCAAATTATTCAGAAATTGTCTCAATTCATTAATAACAGGACTGCTAAAATCCCAGTAACCCTTTTCAGAAGCCAATCCTATTGAATTGGCAAGTTCCTGTTGAACTGCAAGAAACGCATGAGTTTTTGCTTTTGACATATTCCTGGGTTTTGTCTTTAGTGTGGACACACACGAGATAAACTCATTCACACAAGACATTGCTTCGTGTTTTTCAACAGTTTTCAAACACAAATCCTCAAGCATATTTCCTTCGATAGAGTCACCGGGCATAATAAAAATGCCTATTCGAGGTTTTCCAGTAGCAAACTGGCCATGCTTTGTTGGAATATTTTGCAGGTTTGTTTTTTTACGTAGGGTATTTGCGACACTTTTAAATGCATCGTTCTGGCTTTTGTCGTCCTTGTCTCTTATTATCCCAAAATGTGTGATATTGGAAAACCCGGATATTTTGGTAAACCGTGGTAATTCCTCGTTAAATCTATTCTTGCCGTCTAGTCCCGTAACATACACACCCAAAATATTTTGTTTTTTCAAAACTTCTACAAAAAAGCCGATATCATCTTTACCTTCAACAACTAATAACTTTTTGTTGCGAATTTCCTCCGGTAGGTTAGAATCTGCCACTTATCTGACCTCCCATGTTTTTTCCATTGATATTGCCAAGTCCGTAGCGTCGAACTCAACAGATTTGAAAGTGTCTTCTTCTCTTTCAATCCGGAAGAGTCTGGACTGGTCAGAAAACAAAGAAGATTTGGTACAGCTTGAAAATGCTTTTATGCATTCATAGGAATGTGTTGTAGCAAAAACCTGCACATTTAGTTTTTCTGCCCAATTAAAGACACCTTTCCATAGTTTTTCTTGAATTGAATGGTGAAGGCCCACTTCGATCTCATCGATTAAAACTATTCCGTCCTGCATATCCAGCATTGCAAGTGCAATAGATAAGAAACTGGCAATGCCGCCACCCATCAGATTGATAGGTATTAGGCGAGATAAGCCAACTTCTGCCTCAAGAATTCCAACCTCATTGAGCCTAATATCCGATATATGAGGCTCTATTTCCTTGAGAAGCGAAATTAATTCATCGATGCGTTTTTTTCTTTGAACTGAGCCAAACCTTACTTTCCAATCAAACCTTGTTGAGGGACTGACAAAAACACCACTTGAGCTTTTCTTTATGTCATCAGTGTAAAATTGGTTACCATCAAAGCGAATAGTTGAGGTTTCTTCGGTATTGGGATCTTGTGAGTTGGTGAATATAAGCTTAAGACCGTTTGTTACCAAAGCTGGCTTTGAGTTGCCATTTTGAAAATCAACAGAAATTACATCTGGTGAAACAGGTTTAGTTGGTGTTTGTTTTTGTGTCTCCGGGCGTATGATTAGTCTTTGTTCTTTTTGTGTATCACATAGAATAGCTGAAATTCCGATATCCGAGTCAATATTCATGTTATTAAAGAAAGAGCGCCAGTATTCATTGCTGAAAAAATTAAGTCCTCTGAAGACATTAGCATTAATTGGAAGCTTGGGATTAGTTTGCCCAACAAGGAAAAAGATTGCCTCCAAAATTGTTGTTTTGCCACAGTTATTTTGACCAACAAAGAGGTTAATCCTATCAAGGTTGTCGATTTCCAACTCAGTTATAGCCCTGAGATTGTTGATTTTAACGCTCTTAAACATATTATCACCTCAATTCTCAATAGAGCTAGATTTTTGACTCTACAATTCCAAGACATCTACACAACTATACTTATAATAATATGGAAGCAAGGCAATGTCAATAATTGAAAGAACTCAATTTTCGGTGAAACTTTCTATCTTCTCTTTGTAAATCTTTTCTGTCACTTCATGTAATTTTTTGGCGCGGGGGGCTAATTGTTCCCGTTGCTTCTTCAATACTCTTACAATCTCTCGCGTTTCAACGAATTACGTCCTTTCGTCCTACTGACTCTTGTTTAGAAACGATTTCGCCAGACTTTATGACACTGTTACGAAAGATTGACTCTGATAAAGTACCGACCAAAAGAGGCCACCATATACGATAATATATGGCTGCAATACAGCCTCCACAGAGTAACAAAAGCGATGTAGCATGGCAAAGACGTTGACCAGATTTAAGAGGACCTGTACTAGACACACGAATTATAATAGTGATTAGATGCCGCAAACCAAGACATGCAACAATAACAACTGCAATCCAGAATATGATTGTTTTGATGTCCATCTGACCATTCCATTGAAAATAACAATGATTATACAGTCTGCACAAAACGGAAAACAGTTTCATATCTCATATTTCGCTGCACTCTTCAAGATGTCCACATCACGCATATATGCACAGACAATAACACAAAAGAAGGGAAAAGGGAAAGAAAAAAGAGAAAAAGAGGGATGGGTAAATTATCGTAATGAATAATGAATATCGACCAAGGAATAACGAATGATGAAGTTGAGATTGCCGCGGCCCTTTGGGCCTCGCAATGACCCCGCCAACAGGTGGCGGGGCTAAACACAACGGCGCCTCGGGCCAAAGACCCGGGCTAAATACAACCCACTGCAGTGCAGTGGACTAACAAAGCCGAAGCTGATGGTCCTGGGGCAGGGACGCCTCTTGGCGCCACATTGCGTTACGGCCGTTTGATCATTGGTAATCAATTTTTTTAGCATTTCCAACAGGCAACGAAATGGCCCTTATAATCGCTTCTTTCCTTCAAAACCGGCATCTGCTTTAGACAATCACCCTCAGCCAAGGGGCATCGAGGCCCAAATGCACAGCCGGCCGGGGGATTCAAAGCACTCGGCACTTCGCCGCCAAAGGCCGTCCTCCGGCCCCGCAGCGACGGCTCGACCCGTGGAATCGCCGACATAAGGGCACGCGTATAGGGATGCAAAGGATTCTGATACAACTCCTGCGATGCAGCCCGCTCCACTATCCTGCCCATATACATAACCGCTACGAAATCAGCGAAGAATTCCACCACAGCCAAATCGTGCGCGATAAATAGAAACGTCAGCCCAAATTCGGCCTGCAAATCTTTCAGCAGATTCAAAATCTGCGACTGAATCGAAACATCAAGAGCGCTGACGGGCTCGTCACATATAACCAACTTCGGCTCCAGCGCCAGCGCCCTGGCCACCCCGATTCGCTGTCGCTGCCCGCCTGAGAACTCGTGCGGATAACGGTTTATATGGTCCGGCGACAGACCTACCTTCGAAAGCAATGTGGCGACTCGGTCGGTCAGCTCGCTTTTGGATACACGCGTTTGAACTTTTAACGGCTCACCAACCGTATTGCCGACAGTCATTCGCGGATTTAACGAGCCAAACGGGTCCTGAAAAATAAGGCTAATCTGTCTTCGGAGCTGACGCAGTTTGGCCTTGTCGGCTGACAGAACATCCTTTTGGTTAAAAATCACACTGCCCTGGGTTGCCGGCACCAGCCTGACTATGCTTCTGGCAACGGTCGTCTTGCCACAACCGCTCTCGCCGACCAGTCCCACCGTCTGCCCTGCACGAATACCGAAACTTATCCCGTCAACCGCCTTGACATAACCAACGGTTCGACGCAGCAGACCTTTCTTAATCGGGAAATAGGTCTTTAAGTTATCAACCTGCAAAAGTTCGTTGCTCATACTCGTTCTCCACACATTTACATGTGTGGTATCTCTTTTTGGTTTCGAATATATTTTCTTACAGTATCGAACGCTTCCTGCTTTATTTCTTTGTATCCATATCGCCTGGCCCAAAGATGCTTAACATTCCCTACACGTAAGTGTGGGATTTCTTCTAATATTTTCTTAGCAGTTACCGCCTTTAGTGTCCTTACAACTCCGGGAAGTTCTTCTTTCTTGTCTAATTCCAACAATATATGTACATGGTCTCTGTTGGGTCCAACCTCCAATATCTTATAGTCTTTTTTGCTGACTATTTCTTTTATTATTGTGATTAGTCTTTCTTCAATTTTCCTATTCAAAACTGGCTTTCTGTATTTTGTCACAAACCAAATGTGGAAAAACACTTTTCAAAATCCTCACTATAGGTCTCTATAACCTTCTGTATGCCAACAGGCAACGCATCGTCCGGCTTCAACTTCTCTCAGCGTCGGCTCAACAGTCTGACACCTCCTGTCACTTTTACCTATCAGGCAGCGGGGATGAAATTTACACCCGCTCGGAAAACGCAGCGGCTCAGGAACTGTGCCCGAAATCATCGGCAAACGTTCGCCTGAAAAACCCAGTCGCAGCAGAGACTTTAACAGCCCCTGCGTATAAGGATGTAAAGGCTCTGCGAAAAGCTGCTGCGAATCGGCCACTTCCACAATCCGCGATGCGTACATCACCGCCACATCGTCGGCCCTCTCAGCCACAACGCCCAAATCGTGGGTTATCAGTAAAATGCTCATCCCGTTTTGCTCTTGCAGCTCATCTAACAAATCAAGTATCTGTGCCTGAATCGTTACATCCAGTGCTGTTGTCGGCTCGTCGGCTATCAGAAGTGCCGGCTCGCAGCTTACCGCCATTGCTATCATAACACGCTGCCGCATCCCCCCGGACATCTGATGCGGATATTCGTGAACCCGCTGTGCCGGGTCAGCAATACCCACCTTTCCCAACGTCTCAACTGCACCCGCCCAGGCCCGGCTCGAACTTTTTTTCTGATGCAGCCTTATGGCTTCAACAATCTGATTGCCCACCGTATAGACCGGGTTAAGACTGGTCATCGGCTCCTGAAAAATCATCGCAATTTCATTTCCACGGACCTGCCGCATCTGGCTTTCGCTCAACGCCAATAAGTTAACCGCCGAGCCCGCAGAGACCGCGGAGTTTTTTATCTTAGTTCTTTCTCTGCGCTCCCGGCGTTCTCTGCGGTAAAATGCAATTTCACCGCCAACGATTTTACCCTGCGGGGCCGGGACCAATCGCATAATCGAAAGGGCCGTCACGCTCTTGCCGCACCCACTCTCCCCGACAAGCGCAAACGTTTTGCCCTTTTTTATCGAAAAGCCTACACCCTGCACCGCCTTTACAACGCCTTCCCCGGTGAAAAAGTACGTCGAAACATTCTCGACCGACAATAATGTCCCATTATCTCGCATAATCTTATTGTATCCTCAACTTCGGGTCCAGCGAGTCCCTCAGCGCGTCGCCAAAAATATTCAATGCCAAGGAGATGAAGAATATCGCCGCCGTTGCCGCCGCCATTTGCCACCAAACACCTCGGGAAAGCTCAATCCGGGCATCATTTATCATCGCCCCCCAGCTCGGACGGTCGGCTTCACCAAGACCTAAAAAACTCAAAATAACCTCCGCGTGAATGAACGCAACAAATCGCAGCGAAAAGTCAATAATAATAAGATGAAAAACATTTGGTATCAGATGCTTAAAAATAATCCGCCGCTCACTGCTGCCATAACTCATCGCAGCCAAGACATAATCTCTGCCCTTATGTTTGATAATCTCGCCGCGAATCAGCCGACAGATGCCGACCCAGCTCGTAAGTCCTATGGCCAAATAAACAGCCGTGATACCCGTAAGCTTATAACCGAAAATGGTCTTATCGCGCAGCACAACGGCAAAAGCCAATATCAACAGAATATACGGAACCGAACTCAAAGTCGAATAAATCCAGACTATGATTTCATCTGCAACGCCGCGAAAATAGCCCGCTATCGCCCCCAATGGAACGCCGATGGCAATACTAATAAACGAGGCACACAATGCAACCGTTATCGATATCTTCGTCCCGTACAGCGTCTTTCGGCAAACAGATTGCCCGAATATATCGGTGCCGAGTATATTTTCCGAACTGGGCGGCGCATAAGATTCACCCACCTGCTCAGCCCACAGCGTCGGCCCAATCCGCCAATCAAAAAGTTCAGCCAAATAGATAAAGCCCGCAAGCGAAAAATAAATTAAAACCACGACAAAGCAAACCATCGCCAGCTTGCGCCTGCGAAGCCGCCTCAAGCCATCGCTCCACAGACTCCTGCCTTTTCCCAGTTGGGCCGCCCCCTGGGAGGGGCAGGGCCGCTGTGTTCTTGTTATGTTTTCCGAATCACTCAAGTGACACCCTCGGGTCAACAAGCGAATAACAAATATCTGTTATAAGGTTAAATACCACAAAAAGTATCGCGCTAATGTAAGTCATCGCATTTATAACAAAATAGTCCCGCGAAGAAATCGCCCCTATCATCAAATACCCCAATCCCGGAATACCAAAAAATCTTTCGAGCAGCAGCGAGCCTAAAAACAAAAATGGTATGGCCAAAACCACGCGCGTGATGATGGGTATCATCGCATTTTTCAAAACGTGCTTGAACAAAACACGCTTTGTGTCGAGCCCCTTTGCAAAGGCCGTGCGAACATAGTCGCTTCGCATCTCATCGAGCATGACCGTTCGATAAAACCGCAGATTGCCCCCCAAACCCGCCACTATCCCAATTAACGCCGGCAGAGCGACGTACTGAGCCATCGTCAAATCCGGCGAAAAGAACACCGGGAAAACCCCCCATTTGTACGCAAGGAAATACTGGCCAAAAAGAATAAAACTCAAATAAGGAATGCTCATCCCTGCAACACAAATAAAGACCGCTGAAATGTCCCAGATTGAGCCGTGAACAAATGCCACAACCAGTGCCAGGCTTACCGAAATTATCACAACCCCAAAAAACATCGGCACCGTCAATGCAAGAGAAGGCCCCACCCCCCTTTTGATTTTGCCGATAATAGGCTCACGGTCCCGTGCCCTGCCGAAATCAAATGTAAGGGCGCTTTTGAAATGGTTTATGAATTGGCTGTCCCAGGCCAGAAAAAGGGGCTTGTTGAAGCCGTACTCCTCCCGTATCTCATCAATTGTCTCCTGCGTTGCGCCCTTGCCGGCAATTTCAAGGGATATATCACCACCAACGAGTGTGAACAGCACAAAGGTAAGCATCAGCACGCCAAATACAATCGGTATGGTATATAACAGACGTCTTATTATGTACGCGGTCATTTGATTGTCTTCAAAAGCTTCTTATATTCTGCACGTTTTTTCATATCGATTCTACGATACTTACTCATCCCGTATGCAAAGGCGTGCGGCTTGTAATTTTTATACCAGTCATGGTGAAGAGCGAACACTACACGGTGATTCAAAAAGGCCGCCGGACAATCTTCAAGAACAAGAAGCTCCATTTTTCGGTAAAGCTCTTTTCTCTCTGGGCTGTCAAACATCACCTCGATTTTCTCATACAGCCTGTCAAATTCAGGATTGAGATAATTGAACCGGTTTGAACCCGGGGCCCAGTATTTACTGTAAAACATCCCCAGAAAGTCCTCAGCATCCGGAATGCTCGCCCTCACACCGGAAGAAAACATCTGGGCACTCCTGGTGTTCACTTTTTCCATATATGTTGGCCAGTCCATATATTCGACTTCCACATCAAGGCCGACAGCGGTTACATACCGTTTTAGGAATTGGCCAAGTTGTCGGCTAAACGAGTCCGTGCCCGGTATGGCCATTTTTAGTTCGGGCAGAGCGCGCCCGTGAATCTGCTCCGCCTCTTTGAGCAGCTCGCGGGCTTTTTCAGGGTCATAGCGAGCATATCCTTTTTCTTTTATATTGGGGTCGTACGAGTCCATTAAAGGAGCTATGAAACCATGCGCAACCAAGTGACGGCCGTTGAAAAATATCTCTATAAACTTATCGCGGTCGATGGCATAGCTTATCGCGCGGCGAAGCGGCTTGTTGCTGCCGAGAACAGGGTCCTGCATATTGAAGCCAAGCCAGAATGTCGATGGGTCCAGGAATTTTTTCAAGCGAATGTTTCGCTGCTTCATTACCGGCGTCAGCTCTCTGGTTTCCGTAATGGCCTCGTTATAGTTGTCTTTCGGGATGGGGCTGTTGTCAAGTTTGCCCTGCAGAAACAAAAGCCAGGCAGGCTGATATTCTTCGATAACGGTCCAGACAACTCTGTCGGCAAAAGGCATAATTTTGCCGGCGTCATCGAGATAACCGGCCTCGGCATCGGAAGCCTCGCCTTCGCCCGGATACGGCTCGCCCCGGAATTTGGGATTACGAACAAGCTCTACGTAGCTGCCGCGATGCCAAACTTTGAGTACGAACGGCCCCGTACCTACCGGATGACTTACAATGTCCTTGCCATAGGAAAAGACCGCCTCCTTGGCAATCGGAGCCGTTGCAATATCTGCAAGGGCCGTACCGACCAGTTGCGGCCAGGTTTTTTTCAGCTTTATGACAAGCGTGTGCTCGTCGCTCGCAGTCAAGCCTTCGACCTCACGAGCATAATCCACATCATCTTCACTCTCGCAGCCTTTTGTGTATTCGCGAAACTCATCAAGGCCCACAATTTTGCCGTCAAACATAGACCAGTTTTGGCTTAAATATTTGATGTTGGCTATTCTTTTGACAGCGAAAACAAAGTCTTCGGCCTTTAGCTCTCGCCCCCTGCCCCCGGGAAAACATTTGTCATCCTGGAAATAAACTCCCTTCTTTATTTTTATGACATAAGTTAGAAAATCGTCACTGATTTGAGGCATCTGTTCAGCCAATAGAGGCACTATTTCGTATGGGCGTTTAAGGAAGTGGTACTGATACAGGGTCTCACATATCTGGCTGGCAACGGTCACCGAATAGACATCACGCATATTGCCGGGGTCGAGCCCTTTTAACTTCGTGAAAAGGGCGTGTCGCAGGACCATTTCGTCCGAATCTTTATCCGACGACGAACTATCACATCCGGCAAGTACAAAAGTTGCAGCAATTAATCCAACAAGTAACAATATTGGTTTGTGTTTCAGAATTGACATCATTTTTTCCTACTTATATTTTTTCTGATATGGCGCCCGCTTTGCGCCGTCCACTTTGTTATGGAACGGGTACAGCCAGCCATTTTACACGACAAAAATGGTGGCAGTCCCCTGGTCTCTGAGGCTGTACGGGACGATTGACGCGGCATAAACGCAACACTTAAAAACTTCACCCCGTTAGAAATTTGCCCTTTTTCTATCATACTTTTTATGGATATAGAATTTCTAACGGGGTTCAACGCAAAATCCCTTCGCGAAACACGAAACTCCATTTTCCCCCTATATGCCGCATCGCATTATGGGTACTCAATCATCAGTAATCTATTTTTTCGGTGGTTCCGGCAAAGCAAGCGGCGCGGTACGTGCCGTGCCGTCCGCGTTCTTGCCGTAGTCAAAGTTCAGCTTCATTGGTAATAGGCCGGCTCTTGTTGCGTCTCCGAGTAATTTACTGTGCTCCAGCAAAAGACGGGTATAATCATCCCGCTCAACCGATATCTTGATTACTGTTTGTGGCACACCCAGGAGTTTACTGATACAAGATTTCTCCGTCTCAATCAACACGGAAGCCAGTTGATGTTTCCGGGTAGGATTGAGAAAATCCCGCCCCTTAACATATCTTTGAATCACGTAAGAATATAATTGCCCAAAGCGCCGGGCAACAGTCCGGCGAAATGCCGGGTCCAACGCCCCGGAAGATATTTTTTTGTGGAGCAGTCTCAGAACAGCGCCGTCAAAAAGTTCATAATTCACTGTCCAGTCCGCGCACTTTTTAATTCGCTTATCAGCTATCTGGACCAATAAAACTTCACCCTGTGGAATGTCCACCTCCGCGGCAAATTCAGCCGCCAAAGCCAACATATCAGGGCCGGAACGTTCAACCAGCCCTTGAAGCTGTTCTACGATACGCCGCGCCAACTGCGAATTGGCTGCTATCGTGGAATTTAAATTCTTTGTGAAACCGGGGGTAGTTACAGAATGGACCGCCCAGTAGCGAATAACTGTATTCTTATCTCTTATCAGCCCTAAAGCCAAGTCCGCCAGCCGAACATCTTCCAGCCCATCTACCAGAATCAAAAGATTAAGAGTCGTTTTGAATTTGCGGTCTTTCGGCTCGAACTGCCCGGCCTGCTCAAAGCCTGAAGAGATGTATTTATGGGCCGATTCAGAAAATTGCTCCGCGTATTGAGCCTGAGCACTACTCTTCTTGCTGGAGCAGCGAGCCAAAATGACCGAACGAGTCTGTGCTATGGACGTAAAATCCCTGGTCCTGACCAATTCTCGTACCGCCTCGCCCACAAAATCGTCAATAATCTGCATATCCGGGCTGTCAAGCACACCCTTATTGCGTACCGTGTCAATCTCCCTGGTATTAACGGCCCCGGAACCCGGATACACGACTAAAACCAGAAACACCGCTAAAGCGGCAAAAATCACCCATTTTGACTTCATTTTATATACACCCTCAAAAACAATTCAGTCTCCTGATTTACAGACCTGCTCAATATTATTCAGCATACTTTTATAATCATCTTATGTCAAGCTAATTTGGCCCGTGCCCTCTCCTAACCGCCATAAGCTGCTATTCTACACTCGTCCAACAGGCGATTTTTCTTAACCTTTTTTTCGCAAAAGTCTTCTTCTATAAATCCTGAAAGCCGATATAATATCACTTAAAGAACCGATAAGAATCTATTAAAGGATTTATTCGTGGCCGAATCGTCTCCAAAACTCGTTCGTGTAGACCCTCTTCGGCTGCACATAGAACGCTGCGGCCAAATGGTCACCGATGCGACCATTTTCGCCTCCGAAGCCATCAAGCTGGAACCCGACGCTGTCCGCCAGCTTTGTGATGCCGCGTCTTTGCCCCCGGCAAAGAAAGTCCTCGCCACCGCCGATATCCACGTCGGCTTCGGCATACCCATCGGGGCCGTCTTAGGACTGGACAATGCCATAATGCCCGCCGCCGTCGGATATGATATTAACTGCGGTATGCGCCTGCTGAACACGCCCTTTACAAAAGGCGATATCGACACCGACAAAATCGCTGCATCCATCGCCCGTGATGTCCCGCTCGGCGAAGGCAGGGCCAACCTGCCGTTGGACAAGGCCTGCATCGAAGCCGTCATAAACAACGGCGCCGCTTCAATATCCACCCTCGCACAAAGAACCAGACACCAGGTCTGGGAGGCCTTCGAGCCGGTCGAGTTCGCCGATGACCTCAAAAGAATCGAAGAAAACGGCTGCATGCCCGCCGATCCCGGTACAGTACCAAACGCCGCAATACACAAAGGTTCAGGCCAGCTCGGCACACTCGGTGGCGGAAACCACTTTATCGAAATTCAGTACGTCCAGACAGTCTTCGACCAGGATTTAGCCGGGACCTTCGGCCTTTTTGAAAATCAAATCGTCGTAATGATACACTCCGGCTCCCGCCGGTTCGGCTATGAAGTCGCCGATGAGTATATGGCCATCGCCGCCGGAAGACCCGATATGGCTGATAGAAGAAAAATGCTGGCATATCTGCCGACCGACAGTGACGCCGGCAAAAATTATATCAGCGCAATGGGCGCAGCCGCCAACTTCGCATTCACAAATCGCCACATTATGGCCCTGCTTGTAAGGCGCTGCTTTAACAGAATGTTCGGCCCAACTCCGCTAAAGATGGTCTACGATGTCGCGCACAATATGGCAAAGCTCGAAGAGCACAATGGCAGACGGCTTTGGGTGCACCGCAAAGGCGCCACACGCGCGTTCGGTCGCAAGCGTATGACAGGTAGCATTTTTGCAAACACCGGCCAGCCTATAATTACACCCGGCTCAATGGGTACCGCAAGCTTTCTGCTCGTCGGAACCGGCAATTCCGATGAGTCTTTGTGCTCGGTCAACCACGGTGCAGGCAGGGTGATGAGCCGCACCGCCGCCCTTGGAAAAGTGCGAAGAGGAAGAATTATCACCCCCGCCAAGATTAGCGACGACCAGTTCAAACGCAGTATGAAGGGTATAAAGCTCATCACCGCCAATAAACACAAAATAAAGGAGGAAGCCCCCGATGCCTACAAAGACATCGACGAGGTCGTCCGCATCGTCGTTGAGTGCGGCTGGGCCAAAGCCGTCGCCAGAATGGTCCCATTGGCCGTCTTAAAGGGCTGAAAAATTCTCCTCCCAAGTAGTGTTACGAAGCTCTTAAACAATGCAAGAGACTACAACTCGCAGTGACATTGCCCACAAACGGCAAGCCAACTACTTCTGCTCGATATTTTTACCACTTCCGCGGTTTTTTTGTTTTTCCTTCCAGTCATTGACGACATCGCTGAACTTTTCATCGATGTGCCGCACAAACCATTCGTCAACAATCGATTTTTTAAAGCGCCACTCTTTCCCCAATTTGGCGGCTGGTATTTTCTTTTCCTGCGCCCATGTGTAAATCGTCTGAGGTTTTAATCTAAGATAAGCAGCTACCTCTTCCAATGTCATAATGTCATTTTCCACTACTCTCAACTTTCCCGGCTTGTTCTTTCATAGCCTGAGAAATTGACTCATCAACTTACTTGTTGTTTGTTTTCTTGCCTTCTGATTTAACTATATCCCCTGCTGCCTGAATCACTGCCAGATAAAAATTCCCTTCACGTTTTCTGAACAGCTCAAACGGCAGTCCTTTGCTACCAATAAACGGCCTTAAATTCCAGGCCAGTTGCATACCAACGAATGCCAAAATTAAAATCCAGAATCGAAACACTACCACTCCAACTTTAGGGTAGACCTGCTTTTTCTCACAGGAGAACCGCAATGCATCCAAAATGGTCTTCATCCCGAAGAATCCCGAAAGTGCGAATATCGCCACATGCAGAAGTTTCAGAAAAGAGTAGTTGTCTCCGGTGATGAGGAAAAAAATGACGATCGGTGCAAACGAGACCATAACCAGTGTAACCATAACAAAACCGGAAAGTATCACCTTGAACATCTGCCAGAAGCCGAGCCTGGAGCCAAGGACATGTTGAATGATGAAAAAAGCAGGGAAGCATACTAACAAAGCGAGTGAAAAGAGAAGCGGCACTTTTATACCTGAAGAAATCGCCTGTCGAAATCCATTGTAGCTTCCCATAACAATGCCATAAAGAAAAGAGCAGACATTCAGAAGAAGGTATTGGTTTCCTACCTGGCGCAAAGTGTCTTTGTCGCTCGTTAGTTTTTCGAAAAAGTTCTCCTTGTCCTGGAAATCTCGAAAGAACCCTATTGAAAAAAGCTTTGTTTTTTCCATGATACACCTCTTTTTATAAGTCGTTTCTTTTTATGGAAGCATACATAACAATTACTAATATGTCAAGTATTTTCTTGTTTATTAATGTTTATTGTCATATTTACCTGTTTGTTGCATGCGGTTCGCTCCCCCGGCTACAGTTCCATAAGCCTTTTGTTTGCAGAATGTTATCGTTAAAAAAAGGTAATTTCAGTGCCCTTTGAGTCTACTCTAAAAAACGCTAAGAAATTTCATACATTTTCCGAAAAAAAGTCAGAAAACAAACCTGATTGAAAGTAAAAACTCCTCAGTAGAAGATTTCAAAAAGAATATTTGTTCCAGAGGTCGTCCGAATCGTCGTCGAGTGTGTCTGGGCCAAAGCCGTCTCTCGAATGGTCCCAGCAGCCGTACTAAAGGGTTAAAATTAAGATTGCTCTGCAAAAATACGATAAAATCAATTAACCCAGCACCAAAATCATAACGTCCGGCACGCCCAGCGGTATGCCTGGCTGGATTTTTCGTGCTGGACATTTGTTACCTGATAGCTTATGCTAATACAAAATTGATTTATCTTATGGCTCAAAGAACCACGTATTCAGTTATCGGAAGGTAAAATGGCTAAAGACCGTGTTGTTTTCATAACCTTGCTAACGGTATTAGCCTTTGTCGCCGGCTGTCTGCCTGAAGAGCGCAAACCTATGGATTCTTCAGCGGTCCCAATCCCAAAGCTTGAACCTGCTAAGGCTGAACCGAACCTGTTCGAGCCTAATCTGGTTGAACCTAATGAAACCAAACTCGTAAAGACCGAGGCTAATGAGCCTGAATCCGTAAAGACCGAACCTAACGTAGTCGAGCCTCCAAAAATCAAACCTAACCAGGTCGAGCCTCCAAAACTCGAACCCAATGAGCTTGAACCCGCAAAAACCGAACCTAACGAGCCTGCCCCGCCCAAGCCCGAACCCAACGACGTCGAACCGATTCAGGCCGAGCCTAATAAGGCCAAGCCGCCTCCCAAAGTGACTTTTCACGATAAATGTGCCGATATCCTGAGCAGCTTCGTTGACGAAAAGGGGATGGTTGACTATAGAAGGCTAAAGCTAAAAAGATTGAAGTTGAAACAACTCCTGGATGAATTTGCCGAACTTCATCGAAGTGAATATAACTCCTGGCCGAAAGAGGACAAAATCGCCTTCTGGATTAACACCTACAACATACAAAGGCTAAAGATAATTATCGGCAATTATCCTATCGATTCGTATTGGTGGCTCCACCTTCTCCCGGGCTGGGAGCCTGACAGTATCAGGCACATCAACAAACGTATAGGCAGCATCAGCAACCAAAAATTTTATGTAATGGAAGAGGAGTTTACTCTTCCGAAAGTTGAGCAGCGGTTCTTCCGCAAAGAGTTTGACGAGCCGCGAGTGTTTCTCGCGCTATGTTCTGCCACCCTCTCCAGTCCGCCTTTGCGAAATGAGCCATATCGCGGACCCAAACTCTCGCAACAGTTGGACGACCAGGCCAAAAAATTCCTGTCCAATCCCCTCGCATTCAAGATAAACAAAAAAAAGCAGACAGTCTACCTTTCCCACATACTTCAACCCACATGGTTCGGCAGCGAGTTTATCCAAAAGTACGGTACAAACAAGAAGTTTAAAGACCAGCCGCCGGCCGTCCGCGCCGTCTTGAATTGTCTTACAAATTATATCTCCCGGCAGAACACAAATTATCTTAAAGTAGAGAACTATTCTATCCAATATATGAGACCTAACTGGAGACTCAATGATAGTTCGTAGCCTGTGAACTACGAAACATTAACTTCGAACCACTAAAAGGAAAAATCACAAATGGCAAAAAAATCGACTCATAGGAGTGCTGATTATGACGCTGACAGATATCTGTTCACCAGTGAGTCTGTAACAATGGGTCATCCCGACAAAGTCGCCGACCACGTATCGGATTCAATCCTCGATGCAATGCTCGCACAGGACCGAACCAGCAGGGTGGCCTGTGAAACGCTGGTGACGACGGGCCTGGTCGTAGTCGCCGGCGAAATCACGACAAAAGCATACGTGGAAATCCCGACAGTTGTCCGCGACACAATCAAAAAAATCGGCTACGACGACCCTTCCATAGGTTTCGACGGTGATGACTGTGCCGTAATAGTGTCAATCGACAAGCAGAGTCCCGACATCTCACAGGGTGTAACCGAAGGAAAAGGCCTGCATAAGGAACAAGGGGCCGGCGACCAGGGCCTGATGTTCGGATTTGCCTGCAGGGAAACGCCGGAGCTTATGCCAATGCCAATCCAGCTCGCACACAAAATAACCACGCGGCTGGAAAAAACACGCCAGAACAAGACGCTGCCCTGGCTGCGACCCGACGGCAAAAGTCAGGTGACGGTCGAATACGAGAAAAGAAAACCAAAACGCATTCACACAGTCGTAGTGGCCGCCCAGCACGCACCAACTGTTGGCTATAAACAATTGCGAAAACAAATTATCGAAAAAGTCATTCTTCCCGTTCTGCCGAAACGCCTTGTTGACAAAAAAATTATTTACCACATCAATCCGACAGGCCGGTTCGTAACAGGCGGCCCAAAGGGAGACTGCGGAGTTACCGGCCGAAAGATAATCGTCGATACATACGGCGGAAGAGGCAGCCACGGCGGAGGCTGCTTCAGTGGAAAAGACCCAACAAAGGTGGACAGGACAGCAAGCTATATGGCCCGATATATCGCAAAAAACATCGTCGCTGCCGGCCTCGCCGATGCCTGTGAAGTCCAGTTATCGTATGCCATTGGAGTAGCTGAGCCTATCTCAGTGTTGATAGATACTGAAGGAACCTCAAAAATCAGTGAGCAAAAGATGAGTCGGATTGTACGGAAACTCTTTCCCTTAACTCCTAAGAAAATGATTGCGTACTTGAAGCTTGACCGCCCAATCTATGCCGAAACCTCTCATGGCGGACATTTCGGACGAAAGGGAGCCAACTTTACCTGGGAAAAAACCGATATGGCCGCCAGGCTCCGCCAAGCCGCAGGATTAAAACCAAAAAAATAACACCACGATTGTTAACGTAGGGGCGGTTGTGCTGCCCACCCCTAATCCAAATCCCCCTAAAATCCGCCAAAAACTCAAACTTAGGGGATTTTTTTGTAAGTTTTCCCCCGCTTTCTTGTCTAATATAATGGTTATGGCCAAAACCCTTGATGATGAACTCCTGGTCGAAAAATTCAGCCGGGGCGACGAATCTGCTTTTGACAGGATTGTCGAGGAACACTCCGCCGATATTGCGGTGCTGGCCAACCGACTACTCGGCTGGCCCGGCGACGTCGAAGACCTCGTTCAGGAGGTCTTCCTCGCCGCGTTTCTCGGCCTGAAAAAATTCCGCTGCGAATGCAGCTTAAAAACCTGGCTCTTTACCATAACAATAAACAAATGCCGCAGCTACCGATATAAGCGTATGCTCTACCTTAGATTCTTTTCACAACCTGCTGATAAAGCATCTATTGTCGGCGCCCGCGCTGATAGTAAGACACTGATGGACGCTGAAACTTTCGACCGGGTCCGCTGCGCCGTAGCGGCGCTGCCGGCTAAATATCGAGAGCCGGTTGTACTAAGGTATCTGCAGGAGCTTGGGACAAACGAAACCGCACAAATCCTCGGCATATCCAAAAACGCCCTGCAGGTCCGGTTAAGCCGGGCCAGAGAACGCCTAAGACAAGACCTGGCTGAACTAATTGCACAATAAATTATGACAGAAGACAAAATAAAAAATCTGCTTCAAAAAGCCGACCAAACGGCAGGCGGACCTGCACCTGTTTCTATCGACTTATCCGCCTTCCGCCGGCGTGCCAATCGCAGGCACGTCGCAAATTTAGCTGTCCGCATCGCCGCCGCTGCTGTCGTCGTAACCGCGCTCGGTACCTGGAGCTACACCGCCAAAAAAACCCGGGACCAGCAGAGAATCGTCGCGCTCGAAACGCAGATAAAACAGCTCCAGACACAAACCGATGCCACATTGAACCTCATCCGGGAAGTCCTTGAGGAGGATAGAAAGCAACGCCGTCTTAACGAACTCCAGGCTCAGCTCGCGAGCTACCCCGACCCGCTCGAAGAAATCCAGAAACAGGTCGACAAAACCGCCTTTATCCTTGTTTACCAGGCTAATCGTATGTACCGCGAGCTTGACCAAAAAAATTCCGCCATCCGGGCTTACAACCGTGTTATTGAGCTCTTCCCGCAAAGCCGTTGGGCAGAAGTTGCCCGGCAAAGGATATCAGAAATCAAAAACAATCAACACAATAATTCGAAAGGAGACTTGATATGAAAACCTCAAAAACTATTGTCATCCTGTTAGCCTTGGTCCTTCTAACCGCAACCGGAGCCCAGTCAGCCGAAAAGCCGGCGAAGAAGGAAATCTCAAACACGCGCACCGCAAGCTGTCTGGTCAAGATTACCACCGACCCGATAGTCCTGTCACTCAATGAAATCGCTATCGAGTATTTAGTGAGCAGCACCGGGGTTGCCGGCAAGGCCGCCCGCGAAATACTGGATATCTCACCAGACATAGCTCATCAACTCTTCGAAATCAAGGAGATATATAGTGTATTCCCCGACTCGGCCGGTTTCGGTATCCCAACAACCACCTCCGGCGTGCCCGCATTCCCGACCACGGCAACAAGCCGATACACCTCCGCCCGGCGTACACCAACAACTCGGCCGGCTACCAGATCCACAACTCGTACTGCACGCCCCACAACCCCAACCCGTACTCCAATTCCCCGAACCCCGACAGTTACACAGCCACTACGCTCTACTACCGAGCAGACCATCTTGTTCCGCCTGTATGTTGACCTAAACAAGGCCGAAGTCATTACCGCCAAGACCATCAAATCCGCAGCCGAGGAGTTTATGATTGCCCTTATCGCCAACCTGCGTAGTGCCCTGCGTGGAGCCTTTGACGAGTATAGAACTAAATTCAATCAGCAACTCGATCTTGCTTCCTTAGAAGCCGCCCGTGCAGAAAGCGATCTGGTTCAGATGCAGGTAGAGCTTAGGAAAATCTCCGACTCCCGGGACCTCTCGCGGCAGTCGATTCTCAGTGATGTCAGCAGCCTGCGACAAAAACGTCAGTCCGCCATGATGCAGATGGCCTCCGACGAAGCGCTCATTGAGGCAACAATCTCGCGAATTACCAAAGAACAAAACAGGCGGAAAGAACTGGTTGAAAACGACCCGATTGCCAAAGAATTTAAGTCAATAATCGATGTGCATGAAAGACGCTTGAAAGATACTCAGAAACTCTACGAAGCCGGCCGGGTTCCCGCTGCCGACATACAAGACATCAGGGAGAAAATCATAAAGGCCAGAATAGAGCTTGCAAGACGACAGGAAGAAGTAAGCAATCCTCCGGGCAGTATTGTGTTAAGCTCTCTCAATGATGAGGTGGCCGACCTTTCGATAAAAGTAACTATAGCCCAGCAGGAGATTGGCAGTCTGATTGATCAACTCGGCGAGGCAGATGGTCTGCTTGCCAAAGCTGACCGTTATGAATTGCTTTCACTGAAAGCGGACATCGCCAAGCAGAGCCTTGAAGAGGCCCTTTTATGGCATGCCCGACTGGGCCGCAATATTCGCTCAATCCAGCCGCCGGACGTAACAGTTATCGGCGCAGAATAAGCCAACTTGTAAAAAAACAAACCGGCGCCCGTTATTATCACCCTCTGACGGGCGCCGGGTGTAACCACATAAATCCGGCATCATTAAATGATAAAAAAGTGCCCGGAATAAATCCAATAGGCAAACACGCGGCAATTTGATGCAGGCCTCAAATCTCGGCTAATATGACAGTGTAATTTTTGCCATAGAACTTGGCGCACTTCGGGCAGGTCGTGTAGAAAAAGTACATCTTCTTAATTTCCCTGGTTTTCGATTCGACATAGGCCTTCATCTCTTCCACCCAATGCCGAATGTTCTTATACGGCCCTTCAAAAACCTTAGTCAGAAAAGTCCCGGAAATCCTGGCCATCTCTGCCCCAGGCACTTCCCTGGCCACCGCAATATACACATCCGCTCCCCAGAGCGACTTTTCATCCGATAGCAGTAACGGCTCTTTGGGAAGGGCCTGGGCTTGCGAAATCCGCTCCATGTTCCTCACCATCACCTTCCCAAAGTTCAGCGGAATGTGCAGGAAACTTCTGACATGGTCTTTAACAAATAATTGATCCTCAAAAGTTACCTCTTTCTCGTCCCACGGCTCAGGATTAAACCTCGGACAGCAACCCGTCTCCGATTCTTCATAAAGCTCATCCATTTCTTAGCTACCTCCACACCTGAATACAAAATCCGTAATTTTGCAAAACGCCCTCCCGCTCAATGCTTAAAGTGCCTCTTGCCGGTAAAGACCATTGCGATGCCGTGCTTATCCGCCGTGGCAGACAGAAATTATCCCGCCGTTTTTGACATTTCATAGTTAATGGGCATAAGTTTTTCCAGACTCACATGTTTTGAAGCCGCAAGAATTTCAATGCCAACGATTTTGTCGTCTTTACCTATATCGAGTACGATGTCTTCAGAAACTCTCCGGTTTATAATCTCCTGCTTTTCGTCATCTAACCGGATATAAAGAAGATCCGTTTTGTCATTGTACAAAATGTTCATTTTTGTCCCTTCCATTTCCCATAAAATACATAAACTGTAATAGTTATTACAGAGCTCTTTTCGACCGTATAAACCACTTCTACTCTCTTCTGTTCGTAATATCTGCCATGTCGTTTTTTCTTAAATTCATAGATTTTCGCCTTAGCTATTCGTCCATATTTGGCAGGAATTGCAAGACCTGTATCAATTACATCTTTAATTTCATTTTCATTTGCACCACGCTCCTCTGCTCGCTCAAGAGTGTGCGGGTCAATATGGATTTTCATTCAATATTCCTTTTCAGCGCCTTTTCAAATATCCTTTTAGTGTTTGAAGTGCCGCTTGCCGGTAAATACTATCGCGATGCCGTGCTCATTGTAATAATTTTTCAAACTCATTCACAGTTAACCCTGCCTGGCGTATAATAGCCCTCAAAGTGCCTTTTGCAATTTCTCTATGGTCCGGCACGGTTAATCTACGATGAGGAGGATTTTTCTGCCTGAGAATAATATGGCTGCCCGTCTGATGATCTATGAAATACCCAATCTTAGCCAATACCTTGCATAATTGTTTCCCTGATACTATCGGTAACTTACTCAAATTGTTACCTCAACAATCTCTTCTTCAATCGACGGGGGGATAGGTTCATTATGCTTCTTCAGGCTCTCCAAGTATCCTTTAATAGCATCTTGAATATTCTCCAAAGCTTCTTTCCGACTTCTACCCTGAGAAACGCATCCAGGTAGAGAAGGACATTCGGCAACAAAGACACCATCTTCATCCTGCTCAATCAGAATTCTATACCGCATAGTTTGTAACCTCTTTCTTCTAAACGCTATTTTCTTAGTGCTTAAAGTGCCTTTTGCCGGTAAACACCATCACAATTCCGTGCTCATCCGCAGCGGTGATTACTTCATCGTCTTTATTCGAGCCGCCCGGCTGAACTATGCAGGCCACACCCGCCTTGGCAGCGTTCTCAACGTTGTCCGGGAACGGGAAGAACGCATCCGATGCCATCGCACATCTTTTCGCCTCATCGCCGGCACGCTTGAACGCTATCAGCCCGGACTCAATGCGGTTCATCTGCCCTGCGCCCACTCCCAAAACCTTTCTGTTTTTGACCAGCACGATAGTGTTACTCTTTGTGTGCTTGGCGGCAAGCCAGGCAATCCTCAAATCCTCAAGCTGCTCGGCACTCGGCCTGGCCTTCGTCGGATACGTCAACTTATCCGGCTCCCAGCCGACCAAATCCCTCTTCTGTAGAAGCAATCCGCCGACAACGCAGCGAGCGTCATACTCCGCCCCATCTATCTTCGCCCGGTCAATCGCTCCCGTCTCCATCAGCCGGACCCTGCCGCCCCAGGCCTTCAACGTCCTGATTAGCTCAACCGCATCGGCGTCAAATTTCGGCGCTACAATGACCTCGGCAAAGAACCCGCTTGCCCCCCTCGCCTTGCCGAACCGGCTGAACGATTCCATAATCAGCCTGGCTAATTCAACGTCAACGGCCCTGTTCAAAGCGATAATGCTTCCGAACGCACTAATAACATCGCCCTCGTATGCCTTTCGGTACGCCTCAAGAATGTCCTCATCGACCGCACAGCCGCACGGATTAAGGTGCTTGACGACCGCCGCGGGCTCGGCGAACTCTTTTACCAGCTCAAACGCTGCATTTACATCCAAAAGATTATTAAAGCTGATAGCCGTGCCACCCTCTAACATAGCGGCACTACTGACCGACATCTCCGGGCTCGATGCCAGCTTATAGAACGATGCGCTTTGATGAGGATTTTCACCGTAACGCAGCGTTGCTTCTTTCTTAAGCGCAATCGAAACCCTCTCCGGATACTCTACCGCCCGCCTGCCGTTAAGATACTTCGAAATGGCGGCATCATACGAAGCTGTCAGCCCAAAGGCAATCCGCGCAAAATCGCTGCGCAGCTCCCGGCTCACAGCGCCGCCGTTTTTCTGCATCTGGCCGATGACCCGCTCATATTGTGCCGGCTCTGTAACAACCGTAACGAACTTATTATTCTTCGCAGCCGATCGAATCATACTCGGCCCGCCGATATCAATATTTTCAATCGCATCTTCCAGCGTACAATCCGGCTTTGCGATTGTCGCTTCAAATGGGTAAAGATTCACGCACACCATATCAATCGGCTCAATTTTATGCTCCTTCATCGCCGCCGCGTGTGTCTTTTTGTCCCGTAGCCCAAGCAGCCCGCCGTGTATCTTCGGATGAAGCGTCTTTACTCTGCCGTCCATCATCTCCGGAAAGCCGGTAACAGACTCAATACCAACCACTTTCACCCCTGCATCGCTCAGCGCTTTTGCCGTACCGCCGGTGCTGATTATCTTGACTGACATTTTGCCAAGCGCTTTGGCAAAATCGACAACACCGCTCTTGTCCGAAACACTTATCAACGCCGTCTTAATCTTCACATCCATTCGTACTCCTTTCTGAAGCCGCTGTCTCGTTTAACATATAGACCGTTCACCTTTGTCTCACGCAACACAACAAGAGAACTGCAGGTTGAAGAAAATTCATCTCGTAAGCCCACTATTTGTTAATAAACTCAAGAAGTTTATTCGCCATCTCTTTGTTTAAAGTCTTTAATATCTCATATTCAGCCATAGCGGCGTCTTTGTCCCCTGATTTAAAATAAGCAGCGCCAAGGCCTACATGAGCTTGTGGAAGGTCAGTTTTAACATCTATGGCCTGCTTGTATGTACTAATCGCTTGTTTATGTCTGTCCAGCGATAAATAAACCGCTCCAAGATTACAGTAAGCATTTGGGTCATCAGGTGTTAGTTTTACGATTTGTTCAAAGGACTGAATCATTTCTTCTTTGCGGTCAAGATTTCCAAAGGCAACACCAAGTCCTTTATACGCTTTAGTATCCTTGGGATTTAAATTGATTGCCTGCTTATAAGCTTCTATAGCTTCTTCAAATTGGCCAAGTGGTAGGTAGGCTTGGCCAAGTTTGCGGTGAACATTTTCATAATCAGGTTTTAAGCTTATAACCTTTTTGAATGATTTTACCGCATCTTCAAAGCCGCCAAGCTTGTCAAGCTCTTGTGTCAAGGCACCAGAAACCTGGGCTTCAACATTAAGCTTTTTATCTATACCTCGTATGCGTTGCTGAAATTCGCTCGTCTTGCCAACAAGGATATAGCAGGACCCCAAGTAATAGTGGGCATCTACAAAATCCGGTTTTAACTGCACAGCATGTTTTAAGTAGCCTATACTAATATCAGCACGACCAAGTCCGCCATAAGCTCCACCAAGATTAAAGTATGCTTCGGCGGAGTTGGGATCTATTTTGATACATTTTTTAAGAACTTTTACGGCTTCTTCATAATCCTTAGACTCAATATAACTAATGCCTCGTTGGTTGCAGGCTGCTATATTTTTATTATCGATTTGGATGATTTCTTCCTGGAGTTCGAATCTGCCATGAGCTTTTTGTAAGTCTGTATGAGCTTTGTCAAGGTTCTGCTGAGCTATTTCATAATCAGGTTTAATCTCCAAGGCTTTTTTGTAAGCGTCTATTGCCTCTTCAAGGCGGCCAAATTTGCCGTAGACTGCGCCGAGATCAAAATAAGCCTCCGCATCATCTGGATTGATTTTAATTGTCTTCTGACAGACTTCTATTTCCTTTTTGAAACGAGCAAATTTGCCAAATTCGCCATCGACTGCACTAAGATTATCGCGGGCTAACACAAAATTAGGTTTAATACTTAAAGCTCGCTTATAACTTTCTATCGCCTCATCAAAACGCCCGAGTTGTTCATAAACGTAACCCAGATTATTATAAGCCATTGCATGATCAGGTTTGATTTCCAATGTTTTTTTATAAGCTTCTATCTCCTGATTATAATAACCGAGTTTGCCATAAGCTACTCCAAGCTCAATATAAGCCTCTGTATCGTCTGGCTTGAGCTTAATGGCTTGTTTGAGGGATTCTATCGCCTCGTTAGGTCGGTCAAGACTATTATAAGCTGCTCCTAAACCATAGTAAACCCCAGCATCAGGCTTTGTGCTGATGGCTTTTGCATATGTTTCTATCGCATCATTGAGTCTTCCAACCTCTTTATACATGTACCCAAGAACAGAATAAGCATTAGAAGATAGATTTGGATTTAATTGAATAGACTTCTCAAAAGCTTCTATTGCCTTATCGAACTGATCAAGTTCGAAATAGGCTCCTCCCAGATTAGAGTAAGCCTCGGCATAGTCGGGGCTTATTTTGATACACTCTTTGAGAACTCCTATCGCTTTTTCATATTCACCCGAGTCAATGTTGCCAATACCTCGGTTCAAATATGTCTCAGCATCGGTCGTTTCTGCCGGCGTGCGCTCTTTGTCAATCTGAGCCGTTTCTTCTTGACATCCTGATATTAAAGGCAGCAAGCCCCCAACACACAAAATCAACACCATTATTAAATTCCAGTACTTTTTCGCTTTCATAATTTTTCCCATTCTCATTTTCTCTCCTTTCCCTTAAAACATCTCCATCCGTATGTTACTTTTATTTATGCGATACCGGTTGTAAACAGGCAATTCTCCCGGCCGCATCGGCAATATACATTTTCGAATCATCTACATTAGCCGTATATTTCGAAACGCCCGCGAAGTTCACCGAATACAGCCTTTTCGCCTTCTTATTGTCCATCACAACGAGCCGGCCTTTTGCAATCACATAAGCCTTTCCACCCACTTCAGCTAACAAATCATCCCCTCCCGGCACCTCCCAGATGATTTTGCCGCTTTCTCTGTTTATCGCCGCCAAACCTTTATAGCGAACATACTGATAAACAACTTCCCGCGTTACCCGTGGGGCCCTGTCAAGCATCGCCGCCGTCTGATACTTCCAGACAAAATTCTTCCCCGCCGAGTCAACCATATCAACCCGGTAAACGTTTGTATCCTTACTGGCAAAAAATAGGGACGTGCCGTCTCTGACAATCGGCCCGGCGATACCCCCGGCAGCATCAAACTGCCACAGCTTCCTCGGCCCATCCGCCGTGATACTTACCACATTACCCGCCTCGGTCCCAAAAACCACAAAATCCTCGTCGGCAATAATCGAAGTAATCATCGAATCGTTATCAGCAGCCACCTGAAAAACCTGGACCTTGTCCCCCGCACGTAACGTATGTATACGCCTGTCAGCCCCGCTCAAATAAAAATAAGAGCTGTTACGAGCGGCAGGACAAACTGAACGATACTCCAGAAGCTTTGTACCACGCTCCGTGCCGAACTCCTCATTAATCTCGACCAGCTCACTGCCCACTATAGAAAAAAGCTCATCATCATAAAGCTCCAGCCCCACAATCGGAAAACCAACCGGCGCAAAAGCCCTGCTAAATATCATGCCTCCCATTTCGCGGTCCAGTGAAACAATATAATTGCGGTCTGACAGCGCGTAGATACGATTACCAAGAATATGCAAATCCCTTAAACTTTCTCCCTGCTTCAAAGGCAGCTGCGTCTGCCATACTGTTTCCAGCTCAGCGTGTTTAAGCAGCTCCGGTGAAACAAGCCACGAAAAACTATCCTCAACAACTATTGTCCTCCTCGACCCATTGCATGAAATCAAAAGACCCGCCAATAAAACAAATCCGAATCGCCATATTTTCAACATAGCACCGTCCGTCCTTTATGAACTAAAAATAAAAAAAACGAAAAACTCCAGGAACTTGGATTCCTTACTCTATACTTGCCTTCACACTTTTACATAGTCAGCCAAATCAACATCATGCTCAGCCTCGAATTCCTGCATCTCTTCAATGCGTCTAATGTCGTCTTGTATTCGGTTGGCCAGCTTAAATATATAAGGCTTACCGGCCAGGCGGTTTTGCAGGTCATCGAGCATCGGCTCCCAGGTGTTGTCGTACAACTGCGATTTAAGAACCACAAGCATACGGTGCTCGTCGCTCAGGCCTTCAACAAAATCGCTGACGACCTTACTGACAGCCGTCTCACTGCCCTTATCACTGTTTCCGACCTGCTCAGCCATTTACCAAAACCTCGCCCGCATCCTAATACCCAGGCCAGGAAATTGCAACAATTTTTCCCAATTATCCCCCCCATCGCCTCTGCCACCGATAAATCTCCGGCAATTCTTGACAGTTTTTGCCAAAACTGTTAGATTTCCGCCATTAAAGCTACCGTCCTATCAATGTCAGTCAAGATAATTTTGGAAGGAGATTGTAATGGATTGCAGGAAATTCGTCGAAGAACAAATCGCTGATATCAGGCAAACGGTGGGGGATGAAAAGGTCATTAACGCTCTCAGCGGCGGCGTGGACAGCTCGCTTGTAACAGTGCTTGGCCACCGCGCGCTGGGTGACCGGCTCAAAACCGTCTTTGTCGATAGCGCCCTGATGCGCGAAGGTGAGCCACAGCGGGTCGTGGACATCTTCGCCTCACTCGATATCCCGGTCGAGCTAATCGACGCCCGGCAGGAGTTCCTCTCTGCACTGGCCGGTTTGACAGACCCCGAAGAAAAACGCCAGGCCGTTACCGACACATTCTACGCAAAGGTATTCAGCCGACTCGTAAAAGAATCCGGAGCAAAGTTCCTCCTCCACGGCACTATTCTCACAGACATCGAAGAGACCGTAGCCGGTATCAAACGCCAGCACAATATTCTCGCCCAGCTCGGCATCGACCCACAGGCAGCTTATGGCTATTCCGTGATTGAGCCGCTAAAGACCCTGCGAAAAGATGGTGTCCGAGAGGTCTGCAAATTTCTGGAGCTGCCTGCCGAAATCACCCGGCGTATTCCATTTCCAGGCCCGGCCCTGGCTACCCGAATTGTCGGCGAAGTTACACCGCAGCGCCTCGAAACCGTCCGCACCGCCACTGCCATCGTGGAAGAAGAGCTTGCCGATAGCGGCGCGTTTCAGTACCTGGCGGTCCTTCTCAACGACTATGCAACCGGCATCCGTGACAACAAACGTGAATTCGGCCAGATTATTGTCGTCCGCTGCATCGAGAGCACCGACGCCAGAACCGCAACCGCAACCGAGCTTCCCTGGGACAAGTTAAATAAGATTTCCGAGCGAATCACCCAGATAAATGGCGTCAACCGCTGCCTGTACGACCTTACACCGAAGCCGCCTGCAACTGTAGAGTACGTGTAAGTGCCGATGTAAGAATGAGGATTAAGGATTGAATATAATCTCGTTCCGTGCTCGACACGGAATATCATAATGTTCGGCCCCCAGGCCCGTCCTGGGGCCTTAACTCGTCAACAAGTGAGGTTTCTTTATGAGCATCAAAGTTCTTGGCATATCGACAAGCCCCCGGGCCAGCTCCAACAGCGACCTGCTTTTGCAACAGGCCCTGGCCGGTGCCGAGTCCGCAGGCGCGGAAACCGAATACATAGGCCTTCGCGACCTCAATATCGCCCCCTGCATCGAGTGCAATTCCTGCTACAAAAAAGGCGTCTGCTGCGTCGAGGATGATTACCAGATGCTGTCTTCAAAGATGCTCGAAGCCGACCGGCTGATTTTCGCAACGCCGATATTTTTTATGACCGTCTGCGCCCAGGCAAAGGCCCTCATTGACCGCTGTCAGTGTCTTTGGGCCCACAAGTACGTCCTAAAGCAGCCGCTGCAAACCATCGGCCGCGACCGCCGCGCAATGGTCATCGCGGTAGGCGGCACCAAAAGCAAAAAGATGTTCGACAGCGTCCGCCTGACAGCCAAATATTTTCTTGATGTCCTGGAAATGAACTACGCCGCCAATCTTTTTGTCAACAAAATCGACGAACCCGGCCAGGTAAAAAAGCACCCTTCCGCAATGGAAGAAGCCTTCCGCCTCGGCCGCGAATTAGCCGCAACCGACGCCCCTCCACCCGAAAAGCCAGTCAACGTTGAATTAACCTGACAGCATTTGCCTCCACAATCTAATCTAAATTGTCAATTAGATGTTGGCCCGGGTTCCTTGCCGGCGTAAAGGGCTTTTATCTCAGCTTCGCTCAAGGCATAGCTGTAGATGCGCACGTCGTCAATCAGGCCGTTCCACCCGAGTCCCGGCTTTTCCGCGTTTTCGCCAATATAAACTGGCTCGTTGTTCGTGATTATGCCGCCGCTATAGGCCACCGTACTTTGTTGATCCTCCACACCATCGACATACAAACGGATGTGTGCTCCATCATACGTTCCAACCACGTGGTGCCATTCGGTGGCGGGCACCTCAATATTTCCGTTGATGTAGTGACCATCAGTACCAGGGCTGATGGCAATGTGAAATCTTCTTTCATCATGTGCGGTAGAAAGCCTCCAGGCGGAGTTCCCTTTGGTGACGATAGCTGTCCAGTTATTGGGGACCGTGGCGATATTCACCCAGGACGCAACTGTTATCGAGTTGGTAATGTTGAAGGCCGGATTATTTCCGCAATTTACATAGTCGCCGTCACCGTCGAGACTCAGCACATTACCTCTTACGGCATCGCGAATAATACGCGCATCTCCTACGAATTTGCCGTCCAGACGATTCCCGGACGAATCAGCAGCGATGCGGCCTTCTATCCGGTCAAATTTCCACCAGCCAATCATTCTTCCCGTCGAAAAGCTCCACAGATTGCCCTTATCGTAGCGTTTGCCCGATTGGTATAGTTTTAGCCGCGATTCATAACTGACCTGCCACTTATCGCGTTTATCCTCGGTCAGTAAATCAATCGCTTTTTTCTGCCACTTGACGGCGGCAGCAAAATTACCGACCTCGGCATAGACGGCGGCAAGGGTACCGATGTAGCGGTGGTCCTCCCAGTTCGTCAGTTCGCAGGCTTTGGTAGCGTTCTCAATTGCCTTGGCGCCGTCGCGAAACTCAGCCGCTGGGCACGCGGCCCGCAACCAGGCCAGGTCGCTAAAGGCCCGCGCGTAGTCCGGATTAACACGCACCGCTGCCTCATAATCGCTAATCGTTTCGCCGTACCCGCCGCCGCGGTGCTTTACACTCTGGCCACGATTGTGATACGCCCTGGCTAAGGACTTGATAGCACTTTCTATGCTTCCGGCAATCTCAGTATATTCCTGGCGCGGCAATGACCGCAGCTCTTCTACCAGTTGACAAGCCTCCTTCAGTTTCCCGGCTTTAATACATTCCCACACCGGATAGACCTTACTCCTCTCACCGGCAAACACTTGTTCCGCCTCGTAAAGGTATTTTTCTTCGTGGGCGTGTTTACCATCCTCAAGCAGGCACCGCAGTTGACTAAGAGCAGATTCTGCTTCCTGGGTGCGTCCAAGCTGGTGAAGGGACATCGCTATGAACGCTACGTCTCGGGGATGGGATTTACTGTTAAGCACAGTCCGGCGGAGCTTGTCGACGACGGTCAAAATCACAAGGGCTTGCTCGTATGCGCCCATCCCGTACTTCTCTATACCTCCCAAGGCAAGGTCTTTTATGTGCCTGTTTATCCCTGAGGTCAGTGTGGGTTGGTCACCGTTTTCCCAGAGTTTGGCGAGTTCCTCCAAATCAGCAGTAGCCTTTTCGTACTCTTGGAGGTAAGCGTAGCATGCCACGCGTGAAAGATAGTTTTCTGCATCTCCAGGATCGGTGTCGATTCGGCGGCTAAAACGGTTGGCCAGTTCTTGATAATGTTCTTCAACGGTTCGGCCAGGCCCAAGTGCTTCCGCAGCGGACACATTCGGATCAAGGTCGGCAACCCAGATTTCGTGATGAAAATCCCCATATACCCTTCCGATGGCGATCTTACCTATATCAGGGCGAGACCAACTACACCACCCAAATCGACCGCTCAGGACCTTTGAGGCCTTTTTCGTCTCCACGTCGTAGATCCAGAGTCCTGAATTATCAAAGTTTCCCACGCTCAGTTCTTGCCCATCTGGCGACCAGCTTAGAAATCCGAATAGTCCTGTCAAAGGCATCGTCCAGCTTGCGACGACCGATTTGGTGGATAGGTCCACGATTTGACGCTCCCTGCCCCTACAGGCAATGTACTTCTCATCTGGTGACACCGTAGGAAAATTACTCGGACACAAGACGATTGGTGTCGGCTTTGCACCGTCTTCGATGGAAATCGAGTAGAGCATCGTGTCCAGCCGTGAATGATAGAAAACTCGCTTTGAGTCACCGCTCCAGCAAGGCCAATATCCCTTGGCCAGCAACCGCGGCTCCTCTGTACCGTCTGACTTGATAATCCAGACCTCTCGCTTCCCGAGAGACGGGTCTTTCGCCGCACGTTCGGTAGTAATATCAGTAACTAATAGGGTCTGTCGATGTCGGGTAAAGGCAATGTGGTGCCCGTCAGGAGACCACGCCGGATCCTGACCGGGAACCGTCAAGAGGCGGGTCTTTCCCGAATCCAGATTCACAATTTCGATACCACTAAAGCCGAGAATTCCACAACTGTAGGCGAGTTCGGTTCCGTCGGGCGACCAGGTAGCATGAAATCCCTCGGGCACCACCCGTTTCGCCTTTTTAGCCAACTGCTCATAAATCTCGGCCGATTCGTGCATCGCCAAAAAAGCGGCCCCTTCGGGCCTGCGCTCAGGCGGATACCATAATAGACCGGCATCCAGGGTGTCAGACACATATTTCTCAGCCGATCGATCAAGCCGCCATTTTTTCATTAGGCCGGATTTAATGATTGTGTCATATTTGACCTTTGCTTCATCATAGTAGCCCGAAGCAACGAGTGCACAGAAAACGTGAAAGTGATACATCTTCTCATTCGGTCGAAGTCGGACACACTCCCGTGCATCCGAGAGGGCCTTTTCGTAATTGCCCATTTGAATATGCGTCCGGCGGCGCTGGTCATAAAGTTCGGCCTCGTCAGGCGAAAGTTTGATTGCCTTATCGTGGTCCCTGATGGCCTCACCAAATAGTTCCTTTTCACTTTGTCTTATCGCCTTTTCCCGCCGGGCGATAGCACGAAGGGCGTACCCCTGCGAATTATTCGATTCATTCCCAATCATCACAGATGCGTCTATCTCCATCTCGTCGTATTTCCTGAGCGCATAATATGCCAGCGCTCGCGCTTCGCGAGAGTCATAATGGCCCGGATCAAAGTCTACAGCTTTGTTCAACCATTCAAGAGTTTTATTCACGGTGCCGGCCATCATCGAACGGTTGAAATACGCCTCGGCGGACTCCGAAAATAACTTCTCGCCTTTCTGCTGATGTTCTTTTACCTTCTGCTGATATTCTTCTGTTGTTTCAGCGTCACCGGGGGCACTTTCGAGATAAATCCTGGCCAGGAGAAAATGGGCCTGGCACGCAATCTCGTCTCGTTCGTTCAGCAGCTTCTGAAGTTCTTTAACAGCAGCGGCAGGCCCCTGTAATTCCAGAACGAGTCGGGCACGCAGCAGACGCGCTTTAGGGCCAACGTGTTCGCTATCGACAATGGCTTCGACTTTGGTCAGGGCCTCTTGAAACTGTCCGCTGGAACGCAATTCCATTGCCTTCGACAGAATGTCTCTGTGTTTGAGGGATTCGGCTTCTTTACCTCGATTAACGGCCTGAACGTACATCACAAAAATGACTGCTATGCAAGCAAGTAGAACTGCCGCCGTCGCTGCCGCAATAGCCTGCGCTCGGTATTTGCGCAGGAATTTTTTCAGACGGTATATTTTGCTGGGCGGCCCGGCTAATACCGGCTCGTGGGTGAGGTGCCGTTGGATGTCCTCGGCCAAAGCGTGGGCCGTCTGATAACGGCGGGTGCGATCCTTCTCCATTGCCTTGAGCGTTATCCAATCCAAATCACCATGCAATTTCCGCCCCAATGTTCGAATATCCGTACGACGCAATCGGGCCACCTTCATCGATTCATCGCCGATAATTGTACTCAGCCGGGTGCTCGGTGTCTTCGGGTCTTCTTCGCGGATGACCTGACGAATGTGGTCAACCCCGCCTTCACGAAGTGTCTTCGCATCAAAAGGCAGTACGCCGGTCAATAGTTCATAAAGCACCACACCCAGCGAGTAGATGTCTGACCGTGTATCAACATCCTGGCCGGTCATCTCCGCCTGCTCAGGACTCATATACTCAGGCGTGCCGACAAACTGGCCCTGCTCGGTCACCAGCGTCCGCTCGGTCAAGGACTGACTGATGGCCTTGGCC
>DUZJ01000041.1 GCA_013349615.1 Planctomycetota bacterium
CGAGAATCAAACTTTAGCTCACTTTAGGCACTTTAGCTCACTTTTCACTAACTTTTCCTCTACAACTGTAGTGAGCGCACTACAAATCGCTCATTTTATGCAAAACAAACCCAATTTCCAAAATGCTCAAATGAATGTAAATAAAGTATTATCAAAGGATTACGAAAATAAGACACTTGGTGAACGTGGGAAAAACAAACCCAATTCAAACCCAATACAAACCCAATCAAACCCAATTAAAGCCAATAAAATGCCAAAACAAAGCCAATACAAACCCAAAACAAACCCAATCTGTAGTGAGCTTGTCGAACCTATTTCAAAGGCAAAAAATATGCTCGGCCGAACAGAGCCGACAAAAAGGATGCGAAATTTTCGGGCTAACCTTTTGCCAGAGCCATTTCGGCTGCCATCCTGTTTGCATATATCCGTATTTGAGTACCGCAATATCGGCCGATTATCACGCGTACGCCACGCGCGTTGTGGAACAGATGGAGGGAGGAATTTGTCTCTTTACTCTCGGGTTAGCGGGGGACACAGTTCCTGTCCGGAGAGGAGTGAAGCCTCGTCAGGAAATCGGTAAAGCATTAGGGGGTGAAGCTCTTAGAAGACTCCAACTGGTTACTACTACCGGCAGTGCCACGTTAAAGGCGCTTAAAAGGGAAATTAAATTCCCCACAAAGAAGGCCCCTTCGCCGAATGAGACGGCAGATGATAATAAAACCATAGACTATGTAACCACTGAGATTCAGGTTTTAAGACCCGGCGATATTTATATCCTGGGGCTGCCCGGAGAAATTCTGGTTGAAGTAGGCATAGAGATAAAGACAAGAGCAGGATTGGAAAATCTTTTCATTGTTACACTAAGTAACGACACAATCGGCTACGTCTGCCACAGCCGGGCATACGAAGAAGGAGGATATGAACCTGGTCCAGGAACAAACTTAGCAAAAGGCGCCGGCGAGATTATGATAAAGGAAGCCCTGGACATTCTTAGCCAGATAAAACAGAACGAATAATACTGTTGCAACAACCCAAAAATGGTGATATATTTTTACAAGATATATGACAACCTTTGACAGAGGAGTCAGAACCATGAGAGATTTATGGGAATGCGCATGGCGTGAATTAAAGCGGAGAAAAGGGCGCACGTTGACTAACATATTTGGTTATCTGTTGGCGGCAGCCATTATGGTGGTAGTGGTAGGCGCCCTTCTGTATTCGAAGGAGGCGACAAGCAGCATCTTGAACAGAGTTGGGACACGTTTTATCGCGTTTGTACCTGCTCATATACCATCATGCCCGGAATGCTCTGCAAAGTCGCCGGATGAAGAGAGTGAAGGTTTTGTCGCTTACGGCGTAGCAACCAACCTCATCACTAACATTACAAACTTCGTCGATAAAGTCAAAAAGCTCGACACCGTATATGACGCTTCAGGATACCTGCTATTTCGGTTCAAAGACCAAAAGGATGGCCATCTATTTACCGTCGGCGGGTTTGACCCAGATGATTTCGTAGTCAGCAAGACGTGCTGCGCCGCAAAGGATATTGTGAAAGGTCGATTTCTTTTGCCCAACGATAGGGGCGTGGTTATTCTGGAAAAAGCTTATGCAAAGTTGAAAAAACTGAAAGAAGGCGACGAGGTCACGATTGCGGGGAGCATGTTTTCGGTTATCGGAATCGTCAAGCCACCCATTCGGCCTGCAAAAGCCGAGATCTATATGCATTTCGACGAGGCGGAGCAAGTAATCAACAAGCGGATGGGAGCGTCGTCCATCCATAACGAGGCCAACGTGATACTCATAGAAGTGAAAAGCTCTAAAGTGCAAGATGAAGCCATCACGTCTATGAAGAATCTGCTCCCAGGAGACTACCTCGTGGCTTCCAGCTATGCTTGCTACAGGCCCGCCGCGAAAGTAATGGGGATAAATGAGGATGCGGCGTGGCTGCTTACCATTATCATCGGCATTTGCGCTGTGATATTGGCGTTGAAATCCCAGTTGTCCTCTGTGCTCGAGCGGCGACGGGATATTGGCATTCTGAAAGCTATCGGCTGGACTGACGGGAATGTGGTCTCGCAAATCCTGGCGGAGTCCGTTTTGCAGGCCATGATAGGCGGCATTCTCGGGTGCCTGGTCGCCGTCGCTATACTGCTGTTTGTTCCCATTGAGATGTTGAGTGGCATTGAAGCTGGGGCACATATCATCATTTCGCCGTGGGTATTAGTGCTTGGCTTCGTGTTGGCATTCTTGGGAGGCATCATCGCGGGGAGCTTCCCTGCTTTCATCGCTGCCCGTCAGCGACCGGCTGATGCGCTGCGGAGCATTTGATATTCGATTCATATAAGCAGGCATAACAATGAACGTAGTTGATGAAATAACTGGGGAAGGCGACATCTTCTTGGAGTGCAAGGACCTGAGGAAGAGTTTCACGGTCAAACGCAAGGAGATTCGCGTCCTCAGGGGGATTAATTTATCTGTGAACAGGGGTGAAATCGTGGTAATTGCCGGGAAGACCGGCGCAGGCAAATCCACTTTCCTGGGGGTGTTGGGTGGGCTTGAACGCCAAACTGAAGGCAGTGTGATATTTGAAGGCCGCTGCATGGAAGACCTGTCGCATGAAGAATTAGCACTGCTGCGGCGTCAGAAGATTAGCGTCATCTTCCAAAACTACAACCTGTTACCCTCATGGACGGCTTATGAGAATGTTGAAGCTGCCCTGCTGCATATCGGCATGTCGAAAACCGCTCGACGTGAAAAGGTAAAGACACTGTTGAATAATCTCGGGCTTGGGGAGAGGCTTGATAACTTGCCGTCTGAACTCAGCATTGGACAGCAGCAGCGCGTCGCCATCGCAAGAACGCTTGCTAATGAGCCGGCGCTTATTCTCGCTGATGAGCCTACGGGAGAGCTCGACGCGGAAACAGCGCAGGAAATCATCGAGCATCTAATTACTCCGGTTAGGGAAAAGGGCGTCACTTTAGTTATTGCCACTCATGGAATCTTCCCCCTGGATATTTCCACCAGGTTGTTCTATATGAAGGATGGAACGCTTGTTCCGCAAGGATCTATCCAGCAAGGGTAAGCCAGTTGCACTACGAATTCGTAGGAGTATCCTATGCTCAGCAAAAGAAAAAGGATTTCCCGCCGTGAGTTTTTGAGGCGCAGTGGGCAGGTGGCATCCGGGCTTGTCAGTGCCGGCGCTCTGGCCTCTACCAAGTATGCAATCGGACAAGAGCGAGCCCGACACGCTTCGGCTGACGGCGCTATCTACCTGGAACGACAATCGACAGGGTCCGAGATATGGCAGATCACCACGGAGGAATTCAGGCAGTCGAACATCTACTGTGAGCTGCCCTACTGCTCGGGCGATTCCCGGTACTTCGTTTATGAGAGACACAACCCCAGGCGATCGGACAAAAACAAAACCGAGATCATGGTAGTGGAGCTTGGTACGTGGAAACAACACCGGTTGGATGTGGCCTCCGGAATTACAGGCTCTGCGATTTCAAACGACGGCGTGTTTTACTACCTCAAGCAGACCGACGGCGAGACGCTGGACTTGATGCGAGCGGACCTGTCGAATGGAACACCGGAGAAGATATATCACATAGATGGCGAAAGGAGCCTCATCAGCTTTGGCACGGTCTCAGCCGACGCACGATACTATGCCTGCGGCAAGCGGCTGGGGAACGATTACCAGATGTTCGGTATCCTGCTGGTTGACCTTAAAAAGGGCACGAAGATGGTCATCGACCGGGACCCATTCATTCTCAATCCCCATCCGCAGTTCGAGCCGGGCCGGGGTAGAGAACTAATGATACAGCACAACCGCGGCGGCAAATACACACCCGAAGGGAAGCGCATTCGGCTGGTCGGCCCGGAGGGGGCCACGCTCTACCTGCTTTCGGTGCCGGATGGTAAGCGGACCGAGCTGCAGGTGGGAAAGCCCTACACTACACCAGTTACCGGCCATGAAGCATGGATTGGCAGGACCAGGGAGATATTGTTGACGGTTCTGGCCGACGAGGATTACGCACCAAATAAGGGCAACCTGTTGGCTGTCCGCGCGGGGTCGCCCACACGGGTGGTGGCCAAAGGATATAAGTTTAACCATGTCGGCGTTTCTCGTTGCGGACGGTTCTTCTGCTGCGATGATTGGCAGGGAACAGCAAAATTAGTAATCGGCTCAATCCAGAACGGCAAGACGGCTGTGGTCTGTGAATCGAAAACATCCATGGGCAGCGCCCAGAACACTCACCCTCACGCTTACCTGACACCGGACCTGAAATGGGTAATCTTCAATTCGGACCGAAGCGGATTCCCCCACGTCCATGCGGCAAGCGTTCCGGAAGGGATGACAGAAGATATATCAAAAGTTTAAAACATGCTTTGTAGTGTTATGCCAGTTTATCTCGATTCTCATAAATTTTCAAGATAGCGTCAGCTATGTCGTCCATATCCCTTTTCGTGCCGAGCAGGATACTATGGAAAAACCACACGGCCTCATCACAAAGCCGTTCATCATCGGGGCAGTAATTCAACTGTCGACATCGATCCAACCTCTTTTTGGAGTAGGTTTTACGGAAGTTCTTAGACTGTAGAGCATTTTCAAAGAAATCACCTTTATTTATTCGGTTATATCCGCTGGAACAAGGAATGCCTTCGGCCCTCAGGGCGGCGATGAACTTGCTGCGGGGTACGTTGTGGAAGTACTCTTTCTTATACCGGAAAGGATAGAGATGATAAGCCGCCCGGGTAACACCATCATATAGTTTGTGGGGGATGATCCCAGGGATGTCCTTGATACGGGAGGTGAGATACTTGGCGTTTTCGTTGCGGGTTTGAGTCTGCTTTTCCAGTCGTTTCATCTGAGCAAGTAATATAGCGGCCTGGTATTCCGCCATTCTGCATTTCGTCCCCATGATAGCATGTCCTCTGCCGGTTACACTTCCATAGGGTCTGCCAAAGTTGTGGTAAGAGTAACATTTGTCCATAATTTCATCATCGTCTCCCAGGATAGCGCCTCCTTCTCCGCAGGGCAGATTCTTGGAGTTCTGGAAGCTGAAACAGCCCAGGTCTCCCAACGTGCCGCACTTTTTTCCTCTCCATTCCGCCATCCAGGCCTGGCAGGCGTCTTCGACAACGAGCAGATTATGCTTTCTTGCAATTGCATTGATTTTGTCCATATTGGCCGGCAAGCCCAGAATATGAACCGGCAGGATAGCCCTGGAGTGTTCGCTGATTTTTTCTTCTATTTTGTCCGGGTTTATCTGAAACGTTTCAGGGTCGGTATCAACCATAATCGGCAGGGCACCGGAGAGAAAAATCACGTCTATTGTTGCAATAAAGGTATATGGGGGGACAAGAACTTCATCTCCAATACCTACTCCAAGTACGTGCAGCGAGGTAAGCAGAGCGTTGGTACCATTTGTGGTGGCAAGACATCGCTTTGCTCCCATCAGTTCGGCATACTTCTTTTCAAATTCCGCAACCACCTTGTTTCTTGACCATACTCCGCTACGCAGCACAGAAAGAACCAGGTCTTCATCGTGCTTTTTGTCCCAGATTGGCCAGGAAGGCCAGGACCTGGTCCGCACCGGCCGACCGCCCTTGATAGCCAGGATGCCTGCTTTTTTGCCGATGTTTGCATAGGCAGGAAGTGTCTTTGAGGCCACCGCAGCGAGAGAGCCTGCCGATGCCGCAGCTATAAATTGTCGTCTTGTCAAATCGTTCTTATTCATTTTCAACTCCTCTTATCTACAAAAACCCACAATCTCCCTATCTTCAGTTGTTCTTCGGCGTCCGTACCCTGTCGACCAGCTCGTGCACCTTGTCCACTACCCGTTTCTCGACCGACGGTGCAAATGGTCCCGGCAGCTCGGTATATCGCATCGCGCCGCCGCCTTCATAGCCGCCTTCTTTCAGGACCCGCACTGAAGGTAAGTAACCGAAGACATCGTTGCAATAACCGGCCACCCAAAGAGGCGGACCGGCCAGTTCAGCTTTAAGTCGCAGCGAATAGTCCACTACGACTTCGCCGGCCAGCGCTACCATCGTCAGGTCGTTACCAAATTGTACAACCTGGACCAAGTACGGATATGTTGTGCGAATCCTGCCTTTTTGCTCCAGCTCCTCCAGCAGCGCTTCGGCATGTCGGCGTTCATACTTATTGGTAGATTTCGCTTCCTTTTCGAGCTGTTCACGGCTGGGCGGTTCGGCAAACTCGAGCGTAACCGTTTCCAGGGCCGCCCGAATCGGTCCCCGGACCGACCGCGCTCGTGGGAGCAGCGCTGCTTCGACTGCATTAGCAAGTGAACGGCCATGCTGCTGCGCCAAAGTCAGCGTTCCACGAGGGTACGGATTTTGGTCACCGCCGCAGCCGGTTATGAAGAAAGCCGTTGCTCCGGGATGCGCCTCTTCCAGATACTGCTGGGCGAAACCGGCGTAGTCGCCGCAGAACTTGTAGAAGCTAAGCGTGGTATTGTGGCAGGCGTACCCAAATAGGACAGCTCGTAATTTTCCATCGAGACTATCAATACGTAAGACGGGGACATCGTGGTCAACGGGGCCGTCAGGATTTGGTTGAATCCGATAACCTTGCTCAATCCTGGTTCGCCTGTTCATGGCAAAGCCTGCCCGTGCGTGTGTGTATCCCAGCCGTGCCGGAGCAAGGTCCTCTATCGCCTGACCGACCAGTTGCAGCAGTTTTTGTCGCAAAGCATCCACGTACTTTTGGTTTTGCTGAATCTGCTCGGCTGACAGACCATAAAATGAATTCCCATAGATAGAATACTTCGACTCCTTTACCACCGGACCACAATGGGTGTGAGATGCGTTTAGCACCAGGGCCTCCGGCGGAAGCTTGTAGCACCGGTGGACTTCTTTTTCAAGCCAATCACGTAAAGGCCGGGGGATGCCAAGCAATTCAACCGCAGCGATTACCAGCCTCGTGCCCCGGGCGTCCTGCAGCGCCAGCGCTTTGGCGTGCAGGTCGTGGACCTTTCCCTCCGAAGGCTTGGTTCTTGCCGCGTACCCGGACATCCACATCGACCGCTCCGGTGTAATGACAACCGAGGCGACCCCGGCTGTCCATTTTTCCTGCTGTTCGTCTGCTCTGGCACAAGGTAGATGGGGTGCCTTCAGGCACATCAAACTGGCTACAGCAACCAGGCACAGTAACCGCTTCACATTTAGCATAGCCGGTTTCCATTGCAGAACGTTGATGGTTTGTCGATTCATCCTGGTACTCCTCACATTATGTTAGTCAATCCAACGTAAACTGTCTGAACCAACGGACTCTCTCGTCTCATCGGGTTCAGAGACATTTACACTCTTGTAGAGCTTCCTTCCAGCCACTATAATAACGGCAAAATATTTTTACTTTCTTCGATATGAGTTATTATCGCTCCGGGCACGAACTTTACAAGAAGCAAATTGTGTGCAAAAATTGCTCTCGTTTGAGTGCAATGCAGGAGTGCAAATATGTTAGGCGTCAGACTTGTTGATTGGATAGTTATTATCGTTTACCTGGTGGGTATTACCGTCATCGGCCTCTGGGCGGTAAGAAAGGTCCGCAGTTCCACAATATTCTTCATCGGCGACCGCAAGTTCGGCAAACTGATGATGGCGTTCCTGATGTTCGGCACCGGGACCCATTCCGACCAGGCGGTCAGCGTCGCCGCCAAGACCTACCATGCCGGCGCTTCGGGAATCTGGTATCAGTGGCTCTGGCTTTTTGTAACACCATTCTTCTGGCTAATCGCCCCGTTTTTCCGCCGAATGCGGGCTGTAACCACAGGAGATTATTTTGAGATTCGTTACGGGCGCAGTGTCAGTGGTCTCTATGCCGTAATGGGAATGATGCAAATGCTGGTGGCCATCGGGGTCATGCTCAAAGACTCCGGGGCCATGGTCGAGGCCGTCTCCGGCGGCGCCATAAGTTCGAATCTGGCCATTATAGCGATGACAGTCATGTTCGTTACTTACGGCGTTGCCGGTGGACTTATCGCAGCTATCACGACCAACTTCGTCCAGGGATTGCTGACTATTGTTTTGTCTTTTTTGATCCTGCCGTTTGCACTGGCGAAGGTCGGCGGCATGAGCGGTCTTCGGGAGTCCATCACTGACCCTGCCATGCTTTCCCTTGTGGCTCCGGGCGAGATTACGTTCTTTTTCATCGCTGTTATTGCCTTCAATGCCCTGGTCGGTTGGGTGACTATGCCTGAAACTATGGCAAACTGTGCGGCGGGAAAAACGGAAATGGAGGGAAGGATGGGCGTTACTGTGGGTATATTCGGCAAACGGATATGCACCGTTGCCTGGATGCTGACGGGGCTGTGCGCTGTTGCCATGTATGCCAGTGTTGAGGATGTTGACCTGGTTTATGGGCGTATGGCGCGGGAGCTGCTGGGCGGCATTGCACCCGGACTGACTGGGTTGTTTATCGCCTCCATGCTTGCTTCGGTTATGAGCACTTGTGATTCTCTGATGGTGGTCTCCTCGGCCCTGTTTACTAACAACATCTACAAAAAGTTTTTGGCCCCTGACAAAGCCGACAGGCATTATACCCTCATCGGCCGCATCGCATCTGTCGTGATCGTGTTCTGTGGTATTCTTTTTGCCTTCAGCCTGGAAAGCGTCGTACACGGCCTGGAAATCTTCTGGATGGTATCGGCGATGATGGGGATTGCATTCTGGGTAGGACTATTCTGGCGTCGCGTCACCGTTGCCGGTGCCTGGGCTGGAACCTTAGCCAGCTTTGGTGCACTTCTTTTCACCAGCAGAATCGCCTTTGGTGACTATGTCCTGTGGGATTTCAACGCGCACCTGGCTGGCAAACTGCCGGCCTTTATGCTGTGGGATGACAAGCTATACCTGCCCTGGCAGATGATTATCTATTTGAGTGCCGGCTTTGTCGTTCTGGTTGTGGTCAGTTTGCTTACACGGATGGTTCCAGCGGGAAATCTGGAGCGTCTTTATGCCTGTTTGCGGACGCCTATCGGCCCGGATGAGCCTGAAACCGAGCCGTTTACGCTTCCGCCGGGTGTGCAGCCGGCCCCGCGAGACGCCCTTATAGACCATCCTGATTTTGAAATACCCAGGCCCAGCGTTGTTGGTATCGTCGGCTTTCTCGCCGCCTGGGCAGGCGTGGGTCTGTTGATTGGCGCTGTTTACTGGATAATCGGTTAATTAGTCCCGCACCTACTTTGGGAATATAAGATTGGCTAAAAGTAGGTGCGGGATTGGTTATTGGTGATTCGAATATAGCCGTAGGGGCGGTTCGCGAACCGCCCCTACGAAAAGGCTGTCGATTTGTTTGCTCAGTACCAGTTAAGGAGTTTGGTTATGGTGCGAAATGCCGTTTTGTTTGTATTGGTCCTTTGCCTGTCAACTGTATTGTTTTCCTGTGCTGAGAAAGAGGAAGGAAAAATGAAAGGCGCCGCTGCTGACGGCAAATTAAAATTTATGGTTCTCGAGCCGGGACATTATCATGCAGCCCTTGTCCAGAAAAGTATGTACGAGAAGGTCGCTCCCATTGTCCACGTCTATGCCCCGGCCGGCCCCGAGGTGCAGGAATATCTAAAGCGCATCCAGGGTTTCAACGCCCGCCTGGAGAAGCCCACGAGCTGGCAGCAAAAAGTGTACACAGCAGACGACTACCTCGAGAAAATGCTCACTCAGAAATCAGGTGACGTTGTCGTCATATCCGGTAACAACCGGAAAAAGACGGAGTACATTAAGTCCGCCGTCGATGTCGGCCTTAACGTTTTTTGCGACAAGCCGATGTGCATTGATGTGGAGGGTTTCAAGCTTTTAGAGCAGGCCTTTGCCACGGCAGAGCAAAACGGAGTACTGCTCTACGATATTATGACCGAGCGTTTCAACATACTGTGCATCTTACAGAAAATGCTTGTGCTCAATGAAGAGCTTTTTGGCGAACTGGAAAAGGGTTCGGTAGATAACCCGGCCGTCGTAAAGGAGAGTGTCCACCACTTCTTCAAATACGTCTCCGGCATACCTATCAAACGGCCGATGTGGTATTTTGACACCGCCCAGCAGGGCGAAGGACTGGTGGATGTTACAACACACCTGATAGACCTGGTAACGTGGACGTGCTTTGCGGAGACGCCAATCGATTACCGAAATGACATCGTGATGAAAAAGGCCGAGCGTTGGCCAACAATGCTCACGCGACAGCAGTACGAGAAGGTGACAAGAGCACCGGATTTTCCGAATTTTCTGACAAGCAAGTTGAATGACGAAGGAATTCTGCCTTATTACGCCAATGGAGAAATGATTTATACAATAAAAGGCGTGTACGTGAAATTGGCAGTGACCTGGAATTTCGAGGCGTCCGAGGGCGGCGGGGACACGCATCATTCTCTGTTCAGGGGCAGCAAAGCCAACATTATCATTCGCCAGGGCAAAGAACAGAACTATCAACCACAGCTTTACGTTGAGCCGGCCCCCGGCGCCAGTGCCGACGAGCTGGCCGCTTCTTTGAAAAAAGCGGTCGCTGAGCTGCAAAGTAAGTACCCCGGTGTGGCACTTAAACTGGAGAAAAATTCCTGGCAGGTGTTGATACCTGATGAGCATCGAATCGGGCATGAAGCCCACTTCCGAAAGGTCACCAAAAAGTACCTGCAGTATCTGGCAGAGGGAAAGTTGCCGGAGTGGGAGGTCCCGAATATGATATCGAAATATTATATTACGACCAGTGCGCTCGAGTTGGCACGGCAGTGAAATGGTCACAAAATCTGAAAGGTGAGCCGGCCGCGATGGACCAAGATGGGGACACAAAGAACAAGTTGGCGCTGTTAGGTGGTGAAAAGTCGGTCAAGCTGGACGACACAGATATTTTCACATGGCCTATCATTACTGACCGGCACGAACAAGCGGTCCTGGAAGTTATGCGTGCCGGACAGATGTCCGGTATCGAGGTAACGAAAGAATTCGAGCGGAAGTACGCTCATTCGCTTGGCAGGGAATACGGCCTTGCTTATCATAACGGCACCGCGGCCATTTTGGGCGCTATGTACGGTTTGGGCATTGGCGTCGGCGATGAAGTGGTCGCTCCAAGTATTACCTACTGGGCATCTGTGGCGCAAGCATACACGCTCGGCGCCACACCGGTTTTCGCCGATGTGGATCCCGATACCATCTGCATTGACCCAAAGGATGTCGAGCATCGAATCACATCGCGAACGAAAGCCATTGTAGTAGTGCATTACGCAGGTATGCCGGCCGATATGGACGCCATTATGAAAATCGCCGCCAAACACAATCTCAAAATCCTCGAAGACTGCTCCCATGCTCATGGGGCTTTGTACAAGGGCAAAGAGATAGGCACCTTTGGCGATGCCGCGGCGTTTTCCCTGATGACCGGCAAATCCCTGGCCGTCGGTGAGGGAGGGATATTATTTACCGACGACCGAAAGGTCTACGAACGGGCCCTCTTGTTTGGGCACTATATCCGTCACGACGAGATTACATTGAAAGAACTTAAGCCTTTTGCAGGACTGCCCTGCGGCGGATTCAAACATCGCATGCACCAGTTGAGCTCGGCTTTCGGACTGGTGCAGCTGGAGCTGTTTGGCCGGCAGATGGTGGAAATCGACAAGGCGATGAACTACTTCTGTGATTTGCTCGATGATACTGCCGGAATAAGGCCCATAAGACCCCCAAAAGACACAAATACGACCAAGGGAGGCTGGTACTACCCGCATTTCAAGTACATCTCCGAGGAGTTAGAAGGGCTATCATTGTCAAGATTCAGCGAAGCCGTTGGTGCAGAAGGCTCTATCTGCAATCCCGGCTGCAACAAGCCCCTGCACTTGCATCCGCTTTTTACGACTATGGACGTTTATGGCCACGGCAGGCCAACCCGGATAGCTTACCTTGATGAATCGGTAAAGATTGAGCAGTACATTGAAAAACTTCCGGTTGCTGAAAGTATCAACCGCTGCGTCTTCGAGGTCCCGTGGTTTAAGCAGTACCGGCCTGAGGTAATTGAAGAACACGCCAGGGCATACAAGAAAGTGATAAAGAACTACCGGACACTATTAGCTGACGACAGTAACAAAAACGCCGATGTCGGCGGATACAGCAGCTTCTTCAGCGGTCAGGGTTAGCGGCAATATCTGCAGGAACTGAGTGATGCCAAAAATCCGTGAAAGATGTGGTTTTATTCCTGAGACGATGGTAGAGTATATACAAATATTGTGTTGCAAGCATTTCATCAAAGCATTTAATATGGGAATGTCAGGTCATGCTCAGTGAACCGAAATTAAGCGAAGTATCCGCTCTCATAGAAGTAGATGAAATCCCGAACCACCAGGCCAATAAACCGTTTTCACCCACACTTGCACGCAATACTGCAAACGGAAAGACTTATCTCAATGAAAGGAAAGACCTATGTTGAAACAGTTATCGGTATTTGGTTTGTGCGTTGTAGCTATCGCGGTTCTGTCGGCCCCCGTCCGGAGCCAGCATCAGCCCACCGTCCCGCAGCCTGCCGGCAATCAAGCTAAAGCGTTTACCTTTGATGGCAACAAAGCCCTGGCCGGCTGGACGATTAAGGGTGACGTGACTATCGATGCGGCAAAGGGCCGCCAGGGCAAGGGTCATTCGCTAAAGATCGGACCGGGAGGCAAGGCCTTGTTGAAGCTCCGTGACAGTGACGAGTCGGGCAAGGTCAACGTCTGGGTTTACGACGACGGCACAACGCCCGAGAACGCCAAGGCCAGTCGATTGGGCCCGCGATGGGGACTGGTGCAAAGCGACGGGAAGGTGCTGGCCGTCGGCATCCTCTACGCCAACTATCTCGGCGGCGACGAAGGTTACACCGCCACGGCCTGTGACGGCAGGCAGTGGTATGACCGGTTGTTCTGGCTTGGAGTCCGCCGCGCACCAGCGGGTTGGCACAAGTGGACTTTCGACTTCGATATTGAGGTGGGTTTGCAGGTCTTCCACAACGACAGGCAGGTCAATGCGGTCGATTCCGGCAAGACGGGATTGAAGGGCTTCAGCGCCTTCGCCGTCTGGGGCGACGAGGACGAGGGCCGGAAGCAGACAATCCGGCTGGCCGACATGTCCGTTACCCTCGGCGGCCCGGTTAACGTCCCCCCAATGATCGAGGCCGATCCTTACGACGAGAAAGCCTTGGCAGCCGAGACGAACGTGAAACGCTCTATTATTGTCTACACCAAAGAAAACGCCCCGTCGACACCCAAGCTCCAAGCTCTACCACTGAAACAGAACGTTTCGCAGTACGGCATTACCTGGACGTTTCAGAAGCCGACTCGTGTCGGGCAGTTTGTTAACGGCGACTGGTACGTGGTCGGGCCGGTTACCATAGAGGCGATCGCTCCCAAGCCGCTTTACGGCAGCGAGATTCCGAAACGCGAGCTGGACGGCATGGACAGGGAGCGCAAGGAAGAGCATCGCGTTCGCAACGGCTTCATGCTTAATCCACCGGCCAGGATGCAAGTTGCCTACGACAGCGGTGTCCGAAACTGGTTCACCCCATCCCTGATTCAGAAGCTACCAGTGGCTATGAAGCCCGGTGATTCACTTGTTTCAACTATCAGCATGCCCAAGAACCTGGTGCTGCACGCCCAATTGCGTAACAAGATCGAGCGCGGCGTGGATGACAGCAGCCCGATTCGCACTTCCGCGGTCCTGACCTGCGTAGGCGAGCCGCAGCCGACGGATGCCTTTAGGCCGGCCTTCTGCGACCGTCAGCAGAAGATTTACCTTGCTCGGAACCTCAAGCGGGAGCTGCTGCCGGGAGCCGCCGGGACCAAGAGTATGCCCAAGATCCAGAAGTACGTCCGCTTTACCCAGCGGCCCTGGGTGGGAACGTGCTTCTTCGGCTTCGAGGAGCCCGTAGAGAACATGCCACAGTACGGCCTGGAGTACGGCCGGGTGGTCGGCATCTCCGCGCTGCTGCTGTGCACCGACCTCGAGCCGCAACAGAAGGAGCCGTTGTTAGTGAACTTCGTCCAAGTGGGTATCGACCTGGGGGGTATGGTCCGCGCGGGCCATCCCGGCTGGACCGGCTGGGGCGGACACGGCAGCGGACGCAAACTGCCCATTGTCTTTGCCGGACTTCTCCTGGGCGATGACGAACTGGCCAAAATCAACCGGTCATTTACTAAGGTGAGCTTTGGCGAGGATGAGCAGACCACCTACGACGACTGCTGGACCGGGGCGAAAGTCGTCTTTGCCGGGCATTCGGGAATCGACGCGGCGACCGGGGAGGGCCGGTCACGAGGCAGCGGCTGGGGACCCTACGAACATACACCGCCTTCGCAGTGGGACGATGGTAAGAACACCAGCGAGAGTTATCGCCGATGCTGCACGAGCATCGGCTGGGTCGCGCAGGCCCTGGCCCTGCGACTCATGCACGCCGAGAACTTCTGGAACCACGACGCCTTTTTCGATTATGTGGACCGCTGGATGTACGAAGACGACGCGGCCTTCGTGAAGACCATCAGGGAGGCGACCGGACGCGACCACGACAAAGAGTGGGCGCGACAGGGACAGGCCTGGGATGCATTCGTCAACGAGATGTGGGCCAGGCACCGCCCGACACTCCCGGCACCGACCGATGGCTGGAAGGAGAAACAATGAGAAGGCAATCACTTCTTTTATTCATGATAGCACTGCTTGTTGTTATCGTTCGGCCGTGCCAAGATGTGGTGGCAGAGTTGCCCAGGGGTGTGAAGGCTGTCTGGGATGTTGAGAAAGCATATCGGGAGTCAACGGCCACGCGCGAGCGGATATGCATCAATGGTCTGTGGCGCTGGCAGCCAGCCGACGAGGACACGAACACCGTGCCCGCTGACAGGTGGGGCTACTTCAAGGTCCCAGGGAGCTGGCCGGGAACCACCGATTATATGCAGAAAGACTGCCAGACAATCCATGCCCATCCGAGCTGGAAGAACAAGAGTCTGCGCAGCATCACCGCGGCCTGGTACCAGCGGCATATCACTGTTCCCGATGAATGGGTCGGTCGGCGTGTCACCATCAGCGCCGAATACCTGAACTCCTACGCGACTGTCTACGTGGATGGTCGCAACATAGGGGACATCGTCTTTCCGGACGGTAAGCTTGACATCACGGCCGCATGCCGCCCGGGCGCCACGCACGTTCTCAGCATGTTCGTCGTAGCCATGCCGCTCAAGGGCGTCATGCTCTCGTACAACGACACCAACGCGGCCAGGCAGGTGAAAGGCTCGGTGGCGCGGCGCGGCCTGTGCGGTGACGTGTACCTCGTCGGTACGCCGATGGGCGCGCGCATCGCCGACGTTAAGGTGGACACATCGGTGCGCAAGTGAAGATTACGTTCGGCGCCGCTCTGGACGGCCTCGCCGCGGATGCACAATACGCTCTTCGTGCCCGAATCACGGGCGATGGCCGCAACATCGGGGAGTTCACGAGCAAGACCTTCAAGGGAAACGACCTCAAGGGTGGCCGCGTCGCATTTACGGAGAACTTCAAGCCCAAGAAACTCTGGGACGTTCATACGCCTCAAAACACATACCACCTCAATCTCTCGCTGCTGGAGTCCGGCGGGAAGGTGCTGGACGTCGGCCACCCCGTGCGCTTCGGGTTCCGCGAGTTCCGGATTGACGGCCGCGACTTCTTCCTGAACGGTACCCGCATCTTCCTGTCCGCCGTTCCGCTGGACAACGCCCAGATAGGGGCCGCCTGGGCGAACTACGGGGCAGCCCTGGAGAGCCTAAAACGGCTCAAGAGCTTCGGTATCAACTTCGTCTATACGCACAACTACGGCTGCGAGCCGGGCTCACATCTAAGCTTCGCAGAAGTTCTCAAGGCTGCCGACGATGTGGGGATGTTAGTGGCCCTTTCCCAGCCGCATTTCGCCCACTACGACTGGGAGGCGTCCGACGCCGATGAGGCCAACGGCTACGCTCGCCACGCGGAGTTCTACGTGCGGGTCGCCCAGAACCATCCATCGGTCGTGTTCTATTCCATGAGCCATAACGCGACCGGGTACAACGAGGACATGAACCCGGACATGATAGATGGGATACAGAATCCCCGCGACACGTGGTCTTTGAGGAACTCCAGGCGCGCTTCGCGCGCCGAAGCAATCGTAACGGGCCTGGACCCAGGCCGCATCGTCTATCACCACTCATCGGGGAACCTCGGCCCCATGCATACGAGTAACTTCTACGCGAACTTCGTCCCTATCCAGGAGATGTCCGACTGGTTCGAGCACTGGGCGACGTTGGGCGTCAAGCCGGTCTTCACGTGCGAGTACAGTGTGCCGTTTCCCTGGGACTGGACGATGTACCGCGGTTGGTACAAAGGCAAACGGTCATTCGGCAGCGCAAAGGTGCCGTGGGAGTTCTGCCTCGCGGAGTGGAACTCGCAGTTCTTCGGAGACGAAGCCTTCAATATCAGCGAGATGGAGAAGACGAACCTGCGCTGGGAGGCCAGGCAGTTCCGGGCCGGCAGCCTCTGGCACCGATGGGACTATCCCCACGTTGTAGGTTCGAGCGGCTTCGCCGAACGCCAGGGCGTATATGCAATGTACTTCACCGACAACTGGCGCGCTTTTCGCACGTGGGGGATGTCGGCGAACTCCCCGTGGTCCCACGGGCACTACTGGACGCTGCGCGACGGCGTCGACAAGGGCCGCAAGGAGTTCGGTGTTGACTGGGAGAACCTGCAGCGGCCGGGTTTCAGTCCGGACTACATTGAGCAGCGGTACGAACGGGTGGACCTGGCCTTCGAGCATTCGGATTGGATTCCCACTGTCGCAGCGCAAGCCCTGATTCGCAATAACCGGCCGCTGCTGGCTTACATCGGCGGCAAGCCGTCGGCCTTCACGAGCAAGGACCATAACTTCTATCCGGGCGACGCGCTCGAGAAACAGCTCATCGTCATCAACAACTCGCGCGAAACCGTGAGAGCGAATTGCAAGTGGTCGCTCGGCCTGCCCCGGACAGTAGAGGGTGAAAGGCAAGTCACTATACGTACGGGGGAACAGCAGCGCATTGCGTTGCGTTTTCAACTACCCACGGCCCTGGCCCCCGGCAAGTATGAACTCAGCGCGACCTTCAAGCTCGGCAACGGCCAGACCCAGAAGGATTGCTTCTCCGTTCACGTGCTGCCTCACCCACCAGCTCCACGGGCGGTCGGGAAGATTGTGCTCTTCGACCCGAAAGGGAAGACCGGGAAGCTATTGAACGGGATGGGGCTCCGGTGCCGGTCCGTGGATGCGACCGCCGACCTGTCGGCATACGACATCCTCATCGTGGGCAAGTCCGCCCTGACGGCGGAAGGTCCGGCACCGGACATCGCACGCGTGCGCGACGGACTGAAAGTGCTCATGTTCGAGCAGACGTCGGATGTGCTGGAGAAGCGGTTCGGGTTCCGCGTCGCTGAATACGGTCTGCGAAATGTCTTCAAGCGAGTGTCCGAACATCCGCTGTTGGCGGGGATAGAAGCGGAGCACTTGCGTAACTGGCGCGGCGAAGCGACAATCCTGCCCTCGCGCCTGGACTACAAGCTGAATCCCCGCTTCAACGGTGCGCCGACTGTCAATTGGTGTGGGATACCTGTCACGCGGCTTTGGCGATGCGGTAATCGCGGCAATGTCGCCTCCGTCCTCATCGAAAAGCCCGCGAGGGGTGATTTTCTACCCATCCTCGACGGCGGCTACAGCCTCCAGTACAGCCCGCTGATGGAGTACCGCGAAGGCAAAGGAATGGTGCTGTTCTGCCAGATGGACGTGACAGGTCGGACCGAGAGCGACCCGGCGGCGGAGACGCTGTCCCGGAACATCCTCCAGTACGTATCGGCCTGGCAGCCGGCCCCGAGGCGGCAGGCCGTCTACGTCGGCGACCCCGCCGGAAAGAAGCATCTCGAATCCGCAGGCGTCTCCCCGGTTTCCTACGACGGTGGGAGCCTGTCCGCCGACCAGGTTCTCGTTGTCGGACCCGGCGGGGGACAGAAGCTTGCGAGGGACGCAGCAGCCGTCGCCGACTGGCTGAAGGCGGGCGGCAACCTGCTGGCGATCGGTCTCGCCGAGCAGGAAACGAACGTATTTCTGCCGCTGAAGGTCCGCATGAAAGAGGCCGAGCACATCGCAACCTATTTCGAGCCGTTCGGCGTCAACTCTCTGCCGGCTGGAGTGGGACCGGCGGACGTCCACAACCGCGACCCGCGAAAACTGCCCCTCGTCTCGGCAGGAGCTGCGACCATCGGTAATGGCGTTCTCGCCAGGGCGAAGAACGTGAACATCGTCTTCTGTCAACTCGCACCCTGGCAGTTCGACTACAAGAAACTCTACAACGTGAAGAGAACGTTCCGCCGCACCAGCTACCTTGTCACGCGCCTGTTGGCCAATATGGGAGCGACCGGGACGACCCCTTTTCTTCAGCGCTTCCACAACCCCGTGGACGCATCCAAGGCCGAGAAGCGGTGGCTGGACGGCCTCTATATGGATGTGCCGGAAGAGTGGGACGACCCTTACCGATTCTTCCGCTGGTAGCGGTAAATTGTGAGTCTATTGCGGCGTTTGCCCGGTCCTGGGCCGATTGTCATAAGCAAAATGACGCTTTGTTAACAAAAGAGTTAGATGAATCGGGGAGACAAGATTTGAACTTGCGACCTCTGCGTCCCGAACGCAGCGCTCTGGCCAAGCTGAGCTACTCCCCGATAAACCGGACAGCCAAGTATAGCAGCTCGCCCGGCGAATTGCAAGCTATAATAAATTGACGGGGTCTATATCTATGGCGACTTTGACCGCCGGGCGAACAGGCCCTGCCGCTCGCAGGCCCGTAAACAATCGCTGTATAGTCCTCGCCTGTGGGGCCTGGACAATTATCTGCATCCTGTGAAACCGCTGTATCCGACTAATCACGGCCGGCATAGGCCCACGAACGACTACCTTCAGACCTTCCCGCGTAACGATATGGTCAACCCTTTCTCGCATCATCTTACAGGCGGCCTCCAGTTTTTCAAAATTTTTGTCGCGCATAATGATAACTGCCAGCCGCCAAAACGGGGGCAAATTGCAGGCCCTGCGATGCTTTAATTCCTCCCTGACAAAACCGTCAAAGTCTGCATTGAGGGCAAACTGTATGGCCGGCTGGTTCGGCAGAAAGGTTTGAACAAACACCGTCCCCTTTTTCTCGGAGCGTCCTGCTCGACCGGCCACCTGGGAAATCAGTTGAAATGTTCGCTCGTTCGCTCGGAAGTCCGGCAGGTAAAGTGAAGTATCAGCACTGATGATGCCTACCAATGTTACGTTTGGAAAATGCAGCCCTTTGGCCAACATTTGCGTCCCGGCCAATATATCGATTTGGCCTTCGCCAAAGTCTCTTAGAAGCCGGTAATAGTCTCTGCTTGCCATAGAATCGCTGTCAATCCGTGAGGTTCGAGCCTGCGGGAATTTCCCGGCCAACTCCTCTTCGAGCCGTTGCGAGCCAAGTCCTATCATAGCTAACCCCGCGCCGCACAGAGGACATTTTTCAGGCACAAGCGTCTGCGCCAGACAATAATGACACACTGCGTACCCATAATCCATGTGTTTTCCCGTGACCGTTCGCATCCGGCTGCCGGCGAAGGCCTTTGATTTGTGAAAGGTCAGTGTTACATCGCAATTGCGGCAGTGCAGGGTATGCTTACAGGACGGGCAAAACACAAAATTGCTGTAACCGCGTCTGTTCAAAAGCAAAATTGCCTGCTCATTTTTGGCCAGGACCTCTTTGAGGCGCTCAGCTAACGGCCCACTTATTAAACTTATGCCATCGTGCGCGAAATGTTCCCGGCGCAAATCGACGAGTTTCATTTCGGGAAAGGCCAGGTCCATTACCCTTTTGGGCAAACGGACCAGACTAAAATGTTTTTTACTGCTGCAATTGGACAGGGTCTCTAATGACGGTGTAGCGCTGCCTAAAATGCAATGGGCTTTGGCCAACTGCACTCGTTTTATGGCGACGTCCCTGCCATTGTACCGCGGCGCGGTGTCCTGCTTGTAGGCGGTCTCATGCTCTTCGTCAACGACGATAAGACCAAGTTTATCTAACGGAGCAAAGACCGCCGAGCGAGCGCCGATAACCACGTCGGCTTCGCCGGACTTTATTGTCTGCCACTGCACGTTTCGCTGGGCGGCGGTCAATCCCGAATGCATTACAGCTATCTTTTTTAACCTTGAACTGAACCGCTGAACGGTTTGAGCGGTAAGAGCAATTTCAGGAAGCAGCACGATTGCGGTTTTGCCCTTTTGTAAAACAGCTTCGACGGCCCTTATATAAAGCTCGGTTTTGCCGCTGTCGGTAACGCCGTGCAAAAGGGTAACGCTGAATCCGCCTGAGTTTATCCGGGCGCTTATGGAGGCCAGTGCTTTCCGCTGGTCCTCGTTGAGTACGACCTTGTCTGCTTTTATCGACATTCCCTTCGGAATGGCGGGCAGAGACTTCAATATCGTCTTCCGTGCTATTTTGACAATCCGTTTTTCAGCTAATTTCTTTACAGGCTGATTTGTGCAGCCGACTGCTTCCAAGACCCGCCGCAGATCTAAAGCTGTTTCCGCGTTCGAAGCCGTCCCGGCCTGCAGGAGTTCGACAATTTGTTTTTGCTTCCTGCCCCTCAATTGCCTGACGGTTTCTTCCATATTGTCTAAGCTAATTGTCAGGTAGACACACTTTTCTATTCGGACGCCTGCTCCTTTTTTCACCGCCCCCGGCACCGTGGCCGCTAAAACCTGACCCAGGGGACAAACATAATAACTGCTAATCCACCGGGCCAGCTCCATAAGCCGGGCATCTATCAACGGCTCTTTATCAATTACCCTGACAACTTTTTTTAGCTCCCGCCCCCTGCCGCGTGTGATGAAGGACTGCTCGGACGGAACGTCAGCTTCGACACAGAACCCGACCTCGGTTTTGTTTTTCCTGCCGAAAGGCGCTTCAATCCTCTGTCCCGGTTCGACCGGCCAAAGCTCATCGGGTACAAAGTAGTCAAACTCGGTGTCGGCAGCCGACTCAAACGCAACTCGAATAATATGACTGCAAACAGGCTCGGCGACCTGTTCCGATGCGAACAAGCTGTCTGCTTGGTATCTGCTCATATCACCAGCGATTGTCCCAGCTTATTATAATACTGTCAAGACCACAACCAAACTCGCAAACAACAAAGTCTGCTTCCCTTCAGGCGTATCGAGAACAATTTACAATAATCCTGTATCAAGTTACGGATTTATTAAGGAGGGCAAGAAAATGGAAGTGAAAAACTACATATAGTAACGTCCGCCGCGGATACGGTTTCTTTACGCCGTAAATGAACGGAATTCTTCGATGAGCAATTTCGTATATTTGCCGGGCCTTCCGTCCCCGATGGACCTGCCATCGAATTTGACTACGGGGACAATATCTTTAGTAGTTACAGCAATAAAAAGTTCGTCCGAACAGCCCGCTTGCTGCGGCGTTAAAGATTTTTCGATAATTTCCAAGCCGATATTTCTGCCTGCTTCGATTGCAAATTTGCGCGTAATGGAAGGAAGAATATTACCGGTAAGAGGAGCGGTTTGCACTTTTTTTTCGTTGATTGTAAAAAACGTCGAAGCGGCCCCTTCGGTTATAAGCCCGGCTTCATCAACCAATATCGCTTCGCCGCATCCCTTTTGTACAGCATCATGGCGGGCAAGAACATTGGCCAAAAGATTTAGCGATTTTATATCACATCTTTTCCATCGCCAATCCGGATGGGTCGATACAGCGATACCCCTGCTTTTTTCTTCCGTATCATCGGGAGCTTCCGTGACGGTAAGGAAGAAGTTCGGCTGCAAATTGGCGTCCCAGTTATGGTCTCTGGGCACTGAACCCCGGGTAATATGAAAATATATCCTGGCGTTGGAGATACCGGCAGCCTCAAAGGCCCTCCGGACACGGGCACGAATCCGGTCGATTTCTACTCCGTCTATTTTGATTGCAGCCAGACTATTAGCAAATCTTTGCATGTGTTCCTCAAGAGCAAAAATCCTGCCGTCGTAGCTTCGTACCACTTCATAAACTCCGTCACCGAAGTAAGTTCCACGGTCAAGGTAAGCCGACTCAAGCTCATCTGCCGGCACGATTTTGTCCTCTATCATGGCTATCTGCATAAAATCACGCCTCGGAAAGTGCTGACACCCGGAATTTTAACTTCATATTCAACAAATAGGATACAAAAATATCTGATAATTTGCTTTACAAAAAAAATTCGGCGCGTACAATATCGCATCTATTCGCGTTTTTGAGTATAAAAGCTAAGGTTTTTAGAATGTATGCAGTAATTGAACAAGGCGGAAAGCAATATAAAATCGCTGAAGGCGATTGTTTGAATATCGAACTGGCCGATGTCTCCCCTGATGCCAGGACGATGGAGCTGGAGAAGGTCTTGCTTATAAATGATGACAAAAAGGTAAAAATCGGCACGCCCTACGTTAAGGACGCAAAAGTTATTGTCTCATTTAAGACCACTGCTGAAGAGGCAGTAGTTAAAGGCAAGAAGCTCTACCCAATGCATCATCGCAGACGTAAACACAGTCGAAAACGCATTGGCCACCGCCAGAAATATTTGCAGGTTGTAGTCGATAAGATACAAGCCTGAAAAGGGGGGTTCTCACCCAGACCTCAAAAGGAATACTTAAAGCCAAAGAGCCAGCAAGTCCAATTCTAAGTCGACAGGTTTGATTTTTGAATTTGCGTCTTACGCTTTCTTTTCTGTTACGAGCCGGTCGGCGTAAGCTTTCCATTCAGCGGGGCCGTTTTCAACAAAATATTCGAACGACTTATCATCAACCAGCCGCCCCAACAGTGCCTTACGGTCAGCCGGCTCGGCCACGCCTTCGATAAGCCGTTTTCGAATATTCTCCAGCTCGGCCAAAAAATCGCCATGTTTATCGGTGAACGTCTGCTCCAGCTTTTTTCTCAGATGACCGGCGTAGGCGGGACAGTATCCTTCGGTGCCGATAGCTATCTGCAGGCCGCCGCGTTTCACGACTGCCGGCACAAAAAAATCACACAGCCTGGGGTCATCAACAACATTACATAAAATCTCCAGCTCCTGACAGTCCTTGTAGATTTGCCCGTTGAGCTGCCGGTTATTTGTTGCAGCTATGGCAAGCACCGCACCTGCCAGATAACTTTTGGAATACCTGGACCTTATTAACTCAGCATCGCTTTCCGCACAAAGAGCCGTCAGCATATCATCCACGTGCTCAGCCACGACAACCAGCCGTGCCCCGGCGGCCAGCAGCGCCTGGGCCTTTCGTACAGCCACAGCTCCACCGCCTATCACGACCGTACGGCGACCGGTAAGTTCGAGAAATATGGGATATTTAGCCATTGTAGCATTATTGTATTTATATAGTTGCCTGATAGCAACATCGATTTCAAAAGAGCTGAGAAAACGCCAAAAAAATAACCGCGGAGAACGCTGAGAGCGCAGAGATTAAATAAGAATAAAAGGGGGAAAATAGATTCCCGCTCCTTCGACTCCTTCGATAGAACTCAGGACAGGTGCGCTCCCTTCGACAGGCTCAGGGCAGGCAGGACAGGTTTCGCGGGAATGACAATTACCGGCATCCGTGTAATCTGTGGCTGGTTCTCACTTTTTTTGCAGCAGGTTTGGTCTCATTCTCTGCAACCATTCGGGCAGTTGCTCACGGGTCACTTTTTCCCATAAACCTTTTTTCTGTCTCCGCGCGCTTGCCTCCAACTGCTGATACCTGTGATAAAAACTGTGGCGAAAACGCAGGTCGGCATAAGCAAAACCTTCAGCTACCAAAACTTCATTCAAAAATCTTCCATCCGGCAGTTGGACATAGGCCAGCAGCCGGCCATACTTACCCCTGGTGCGATGTTCTTCAAGATAAACCGTAACGTTCTTTCTGCGAGTCAATTCCGATGTAAACTCAGCGGCCTGTGGGCCGAAATACATTACGCCCGTATCCGGGCTTTTACTCTCCGGCGTGTCTATTCCCCAAAGCCGTATTCTTGTGTAATTCTTATTGGCATCGGGAATGTCTATGTCAATAGTGTCACCATCAACGACCTTTATGACGGTAAAAGTTTTTTTGTGATATTTTTCAAGGTCGTACGCTCTTGCTTGTGCTTCGGATTTGGGCTGCTGATGCCATCTGCGTTTAAGCGGGCTGTGGTCAAGCCAGATAAAAACGGCCGCCAATAGCAAGCACAGGGCAATTACACCGGCTTTCCGGCGTCTGCTCATCGCATAAGCAGGTCTCTTTGCTTTAGATGACATTTGGTGGTTAGTGACTCATCAAGCGTCGGTCCCGAGCCGGGTCCCGAAACACGGGCTACGAACCACGACCTCGTTCTTCCGCCGGTTTGTCTAACTCGAAGGCAAGGCAAACAGCCTCAAGGGCCTTCCCGGCCTCGTCTTTGTTGACAATACAACTGATGCGAATTTCGCTGGTCGTGATTGAATCGATATTGACTTTGGCGTTGGCCAAGGCGCTGAACATTTTATCTGCGACGCCATAATGGGTCCGCATTCCCACCCCGACTACGGAGAGCTCGGCAATATCGTCGCGAACGAAAATACGTTCGCAATTAACCTCGTCTTTGATTCCTTCTACGGCCTTTTTGGCGGCGGGCAAATCCGAAGCGCCAATCATAAATGAGAGGTTCGCCTTTTGGGCACTGACTTCGGTTTGAACGATGTCATTGACAACCACTTTGGCGTTTGCCAGACAGGCGAAGATTTTTGCGGCATTACCCGGAACGTTATCGACCCCGACAAGACCTATCTTGGCCATATCTTTTTGTACTGTTGCTCCTGAAACTACTACACCTTCCATTTGCGGCACCTCATGAGTAATTATTGTTCCCTCTTTTTCTTCGCTGCTGCTTCTTATGTGCATCTTGACATCATATTTCTTACCAAAGCCGACAGCTCGAGTATGGATAACACCGGCACCAAGGCTTGCCAGCTCCAGTATTTCATCATAACTAATCTCTTCTATTTTCGCAGCGTTCTTAAACATTCGTGGGTCGGTCGTGTGGATTCCGTCCACGTCGGTATATATTTCGCACTCCTCGGCTCCCAGCGCCACGGCAAGTGCGACTGCGGTCGTGTCTGAGCCGCCTCTGCCGAGTGTGGTTATGTTTTCATTCTCATCTATTCCCTGAAAGCCTGCGACAATAACGATTTTGCCTTTGTCCAACTGTTTATGAATTCGCTCGGCGTCGATACTTTTTATCTTTGCGTTTGTATAAACACCGTCGGTAAGCATTCGGATTTGCCCGCCCGTAAAGCTGATAGCATCGTAATCCACAGCGTCCAGGGCCATAGCAAAAAGCGAGACCGTCTGCTGCTCACCGGTACTTAACAGTTGGTCCATCTCGCGTCTGGGTGGATTAGGATTGAGCTCCAGAGCGTCGGCAATGAGCTGGTCGGTCTGTTTGCCGCGTGCTGAAGCCACAACTACAACCTGATAGCCTTTTTTAACGGCCCTAATTACCCGCTTTGCAGCCCGTCGAATCTTTTCCGCATCAGCAATTGAAGTCCCACCAAATTTTTGAACAATTATTGCCATTGTTAAACCTGTTAAAAAACTACATTATGTGTTTTAGTTTATTGAATTCGGCGCCGAAGACTAATCTCTTTAGCTTTTTAGGAAGTATTCCATAATTTCAAAGCCTTTGTCTATTCTAAATCCTGACTTGGCGGCATTGGCTTCGCTAAAAGTTGTATGCAAAATGCCGCTAACATTGTCACCTGCCATAGCGAATGGGACCGGCTCAGACGAGTGGGCCTTGCTTGAGACAGGCGTAGGATGGTCGGGCATAACCAGTATTCGCCAGCTTTCGTAATTCTGCATCGCCTCAAGCACAGGGCCTACGATATGCTTATCAATTTGCTCGATGGCTTGTTTCTTCATCTCGGCGCTGCCGTTATGAGATGCTTCATCCGGTCCTTCTATGTGGACAAAAACAAGGTCATATTTGCCGAGCGCCTTTATCGCTGCTGAGGCCTTGCCCTGATAATTTGTGTCGACAAAACCGGTGGCGCCCGGAACCTCTATCAGCTCAAAACCAATCAGCTTTGACAGACCCCTTACCAGGTCGACAGCGGTTATGGCGGCGCCTTTGATTCCAAACCGCTTCTGGAAACTTTCCATCCTCGCCTTCCTGCCCTGTCCCCAGAGCCAGATGGAGCTGACCTGATTTTCGCCAAGGTCTTTTCTGACCCTGTTAATGTCGTGATTACTGAAAAGTTGCTGTGAACGGGCCATCAAATCTATGAGCATCTCGGCGCCTTTGCCGCGGGGCAGGAGCTTTTCTATTTTCTGTCCCAAGTTGTCGTGCGGCGAATAGGTCTGAACGTCGAAATCCAGCCCTTTGAAGACCAGCAGGTGCCGGTAGCTTACGCCCGGATAAAGCTGAAACTTCTCATTGCCTAATTGTTCGTTCAACTCTTTTATCAGCGCCCTTGCTTCTTCGGTGGAGATATGTCCGGCACTGTGGTCTGCCATTTTGCCGTCGGCAATTGTAACCAGATTACATCGGAAGACCCAGTCGTTCATTGATAACTTGATATTTTGTGCCACCGCCTCTATGGGCGCCCTGCCGGTGTAAAACGTGAGCGGGTCGTAGCCCAACAGGCTCATTTGAGCAACATCACTGCCTGCTTCCATATCCTCCGGAATTGTCCGGACAAGACCCTGCCTGCCCTGCGTACTGACTTCGTCCATATTTGGCGTTTCAGCGGCATCAAGTACCGTTTTACCACCGAACTGTTCGAGCGGTTCATCCGCTGCACCGTCAGGGACTATTATCGCGTATTTAGTCATCAATCCTTGTCCTCTGGAATATCCACGATTCTTATACAGACCGGCTTTCCACTGAGGACATCCAGCTGCTCCAGCTCGCCTAATGCGGCGGTAACATTTTTCTGCTGCGTAGGATGTGTTGTGATTACCACCGGCACAGTATTGTCAGGCCCACGGCCTTCGTGCTGTAATGCGCCGGATATACTTATGTGGTGGTCGCCGAGTATCCTGCTATAGCTGGACACCACGCCAGGCTGGTCCTTTGCCAGAACCTTGATATAGAACCTGCTCACACAATTGCCGATTTTCTCTATCAGCAACTCTACTTCGCTCCTCGGTTTGAGATGCAGGTGCCGGAAAGTGGTAGCGGAATTGCCAATAGCAACATCGATAATATCGGCGACAACCGCACTTGCGGTAGGCATCATTCCCGCGCCCCGGCCATAGTACATTACCTGGCCGACGGCGCTGCCGAAAATACTAACAGCATTAAATGGGCCGTCCACGCGGGCAAGCGGACTATCCTTGGCGACAAAAGACGGGTGCACCCGCAGTGAGATCCTGCCGTCTTTGTCTTTTTGTCCGATAGCTAACAATTTCAGGACGTATCCCATTTCACCGCCGTAGCGAATATCAACCTTTGAAATAGCTTCAATGCCCTCGACAAAGATGTCGTCGAGTTTAATTTCGTACCCGAACGCGATGGAAGCCAGGATAGCTAACTTGTGCGCGCTGTCCCCGCCGCTGACATCGAGCGCAGGGTCTGCCTCAGCATAGCCCTTCTTCTGGGCTTGTGCGAGTGCCTCGGAGAAATCCTCGTTTTTGCTGGTCATCTCGGAGAGGATATAGTTGCACGTTCCATTCACGATGCCGTACATTGCGGTGATATTGTTTGCCGTTAATCCTGTTCGAATTGAGGAGACAATTGGTATCCCGCCCGCACAGCTCGCCCCAAAAGCAATACAGCGGTTGTTTCTGTGAGCGCAATGCATAAGTTCATTGCCGTGCTCGGCTATTAAGGCCTTGTTGGCGGTAACCACGTCTTTGCCCGCTTCGAGCATCTTGAGCTGGACGTCTTTCGCTGCATCGGTTCCACCGACCAGTTCGACACCTATTTGAATGCTGTCATCATTTAGAAGCCTGTTTATATCATTGGTGAGGATACCTGCCGGCAGCCTTACAGGCCGAGGTGACTCGGTGTCGGTATCAACTACGCAGGCAAGCTCAAGACGCAGGCCGGTTTTAGCTGCTATTCGCTGGCCTTCTTCCAGTATCAGCTTCGCAACACCGCAGCCGACCGTACCAAAGCCGACAAGCCCAACTTTTACAATTTTCTCAGCCATAAGGCACCTATTGTCATTCCCGCCCTTTTTGTCATTCCGAGCGCAGCGAGGAATCATATTCAGACCCCAAATTTATTTGGGGGTTGCATTTAGCCCCGCGTTTTACGCGGGATTGTTAATAATTACCAACTATGCAGTAAATCGTCAATAATCAATAATCAATTAACTTCGGTCAAGTAAAAACCGCCAAATAAATACTATAAGCAAATGAAATAATCAGTATAGTTTCCGGGTATTTATGAGCCTGGAAAAATCATCGGTGTTGACGAAGGCGTCGGCGCCTTTGGGATTGTGTTTGGTGAGCATTTTTATTGTTGCGGTGAATTTTTTGTCGAGGCCTGCAATGAAACAGTCAGGGCGGTTGGAGGAATTGTCAATTAGATTCCTCGACTCCGCCGCCGTGCTTTCCGCCGAGAGGCATCCTGTGGATTGCGAAAGCAAGAACGGGTGCTCCGCTCGGAATGACAGTTGATAAGCGTGGAGTGTCAGTCGCTCGATGAGCGGCTTTTCGGTATGGTCCCTGGCAAGTCGGTAATCCAATTTGAAATCGGACAGAAATAACGAACGCGAGCTGCCATATAACGGGTCAATCGCCAAAGGCAGTCCGACGTGAGGCAGATGGACGCGAATTTGATGCGTCCTTCCGGTTATGGGGCTAACAGCCAATAGCGCAACGGCCCCGAAATCAGCAAGCAATTTCCAATTAGTAACTGACTCCTTACCCTTGTTGCGGGTGATGCACATAAGGCTCGGCTTCTTCGGGCTCTGTGCCAGAGGTACATCGATTCTGCCTTGCCGGCCGGGGACTACGCCGGTCACGAGAGCCAGATACGTCTTTTTGACATGTCTACTCTTGAAATAACCTGTGAATCGTGTTTGTGCCTCAATGTTCTTGGCGAAAATCATAACGCCGGAGGTGGCTTTATCCAGCCGATGTACCAGCCGCAGCTTACTGCGTATTTGCTCACCCAACTGCTCGCCGAGCATATCTGCAAGCTGATGCTTACCGCTGCGGTCCTTCGTAACCGATACCCCGCTCGGCTTATTGATGACCAGAACGTCGTCATCGTGATATACTATTTCTATTTCTTGTTTCGCTATCTTTCTCTCTGCCGCCTAATAAATTTACTAAAACTAATCGGCGATGGGTTTTCAGCATTGCACAGAAGAAGTTACAGGTGCCGGAAGGCATAGAAGCCGGTTTCCTGTATCTGCACAAGACAGGATTACCTCAGACTCGTCCAGCCCATCCTTTTATAGACTTTAGGATGGGCGGGACTCGCAGGTTTTTAGGCTCACCCCGTTAGAAGTAAGCAGTCGACTTCTAACGGGGCTCACGGTTGTCAGCCGTTAATATCCGGTCCAGAGATATAATAGCTGCGGCGTACTAAGCTCGTACAATGTGGCCCTGTCGAACTTTAGAATATTCTTGCTTCGTAAAGTCAAAAAGCCGGCCAAAGAGAACGGCCTGCGATATTCCACAACCTGTGCCTTTTCAATCTTTGCCAGCTCCAAAACCCTCTCTATTGCCTTATCGAGATAGCCCACCTCGTCAATCAGCTCTTTTTCTTCTGCCTCTATGGCGCCATAAATGCCGCCGTCAGCCAACTCTTTTACATCACTTACATTAAGCGACGGCCTGCCATCGGCAACAACCTGTACGAATCTTTCAAAGGCGGGATTGATTAGCCTGTCCTGTACATATTGCTGCTGTTCTTGTTCAAACGGCTTGAACATACTGGGCCAGCCTTTTTTCGGGCCTGAGGTGATAATGACCGGCTGAATACCAAGCTTTTCCTCAAGCAATTGCTGCAAAACAAAGTGTCCGAATATCACGCCAATCGAGCCGGTAATCGTTGTCTGCTCAGCCACGATTTTATCGCATGCAACGGACGTATAATAGCCGCCTGAAGCAGCGACGCCCTGCATAAACGCGACGACCGGCTTGCCCGCTTCGTCCCGGTACTTGCGGATTTCGTTATATATCCGGTCGCTGCCTGAAATCGTGCCGCCCGGCGAATTGACACTAATAATCAATCCCTTCACACGCCTGTCCTCTCGGACCCGCTTTAGCTGCCTGTACACATTTTTAGCCTGAAAGCCGTCTATTATGCCCTGCACTTTGATTATCACAATTTTGTTTCCTCGCGGCCCGGCTTGTATCACTTCCTCAGTAAAAAGGTCTCTTTTTCCTGTCGCAAAGAGCGCAACCACACCCATCCGCATAAAAAGTAGCGCGATATTTGCCATAACCGATAGTGCCAAGACAATGCCCCAAAAGATTTTCCAGCCGCCCCCTGTCCTTGTCGGCCCTATTGTCGGCCCGCTTAAAGCCGCGCCGGGAATTGGCCCTGACGGCTGCGGACCCGTTGACCCCGATTGATTACTATTCTGCTCAAAATCCATAATAAATCCTTTCCAAAGTAAATCCTTCAAAAACATTTACTATTAACAGTGTAGAACCAATCAACTCCGCTGTCAATCTACATATATTGGATACATTAGTGTGTGGTATTGCCGATTGCTCGATTCTGTCATTCCCGCCCCAGCTCGACTTTTTGCCTTTGAAATTGGGTTTGTTTGGGTTTGTATTGGGTTTGAATTGGGTTTGTTTTGGCATTTTATTGGCTTTAATTGGGTTTGATTGGGTTTGTATTGGGTTTGAATTGGGTTTGTTTTTCCCACGTTCACCAAGTGTCCTTTTTTCGTAATCCTTTGTTGAAACTCGGCTTACGTTCATTTGGGCATTTCGGAGATTGGGTTTGTTTTGCATAAAAGTGCTGATTTGTAGTGCGCTCACTACAAATGTAGAGGGGAAATTAGTGAAAAGTGAGCTAAAATGCCTAAAGTGAGCTAAAGTTGGATTCGCGATGATTGTATATCGTATATCGTATTGCGTATGTCGTAATGGATTCCCGCCTGCGCGGGAATGACAGGTGTGACGGGAGGCTGTGGATTTTGGGGCGTTTGGGCGGCTTGGGAAAGCCAAATGATTATTGATTCCTTCGACTTTGCTCAGGACAAGTATTGATAAATGATTATTTGTTGTTCCCATAAGGATTTTCCGTTTCTCTCCAAGACTATTTAAGAACGACTAAATCTGACTTGGGCCTGCTGGCCCGATTCGTGCGGTTCTCCGCTGAACTGCCATTTCTATGGCAATTTATATTATAACAAACTCGTCAGGAATGTTCAATGAAAATTAAACTTTTTTCCAAAAAAAATTGATCAAAAAAGTGCTTTTTTTTGCCACTAAGACATCCGTCTTCGCTGGGCGATGCCAGCTTAGCCGGACAGGCTCCGGCACGAAAGGAAATTAGACGCAGATTGCGCAGATTAACGCAGATTTCCACGGATTTAACGGATAAGAACCATAATAATTCTGTTTTTCTTAGCAAAAATGACCAAAAAAGCACTTTTTTTGGTCATTCGAATTTGATTTGACGGATAAGGGGGGTTGGAATTTGGATCCCTGCCTAAAGCATGCAGGGATTCGGGCTATTTTATTGGCCAGCCGCCATGGGCGGCGATTGTTTCGTCAAGTACTTTCGCACTTCAGCTAATTCCATACTCTTTAATTTTTCTATAAAGTGTTCGTTCTCCAATCTCTAACAGTCGAGCTGCTTTTTCTCGATTCCCCTTAGTAACGTGTAAGGCGTCCAAAATGGCCCCCTTTTCAATATTTTTCAACGTTAGATTACCCTCATGTAGTTCACGGTCTTTTTGTGCCTTCTCAGGTTTCGGTGTTGGAAGACAGCCTGCTTGTATCCATTCATCAATGTCTTTTTCACGCCATCTCATGTGACCATCAAGATAAACCGGTGAAGGAATTTTCCCAGAAGAAGCAGCCCTTTCTATCCATTTCACTGGCTTCGGAAAGGTTGACCGGTTGAATTTTGCAGGAAAGACGTATTTTCTACTATATGATACGGATATTGACTTTATTTTTCTTACAGGCCGAAGCAAAACAACTCGATACGGGATGGATTTTTCAAGGAACATCACCTCTAATTTTGAGATACACGGAGAGCTTGCATTCATCGATGATAAATTCCTGACAATCGCCGACAAGCACGGCATCGGCTCAATGGTGATTTTATTTTGCGATTGTGCGTTTGCCGGTCGAGAGCCATACCTGGGCAAGCAGGATGAGCCGGTCCCCGGAGTTC
>DUZJ01000042.1 GCA_013349615.1 Planctomycetota bacterium
CCGGCAAAGAAATACTTCACGCCCGCCCCGGCAAGCACCGTCGGCAAACCCCAGCTCAAACCGGGAACATCGGTAATCGAACCTGTAAGAATCCGCCCACCTGTTGTTCGCTTCAATCGAAACGATGGGTACATCAAGCGGATAAGCTGCTCGTGGCTGCACAACGCACTTATCTCATTGCCGAAGAACGCGCCAATCTCAATTCTATCTTCCTTGATGTACTTTCCGAGTTTGTTAATGACATCTTTCGGTCTGTTCTCGATGAAATGCTGTATTGACCAGGTCCCCTCAAGCGTGTACCTGTATTTCGATTCTTCCGGCCAGTCTTCCGTCTCCTCGCAGAACCGCAAAATGTCGTCATAGAAACCGTCGTATTTATTTAGAACGTTTTCGATTGTGTCCGTATAGCCGAGGTCGTGATGTGTGATAGGCACTATACAGACTTGCCAATGTCGTTTAGGTTGACACGTTGACTTACGATGGTCCTGCACTTTCCCCTTGGCCTTGAGAATAAACTCAACCGGCCCCGGCTCAAGCTTATCAGCAATATAGACCTGGAAAGTTGTCTTGCCATTTTTCACCTTGCCGAGAGCCGTGATTTTGTGCTTGCCATTGAGCCGGACGTCGAGGCCGGCTTCCACGGGCTCGGACGTGTTTTCAATGTTGACCTCTACCATTTGCAGCAGGGCGTTTCTCTCTTTAATGAAGAACACGGTCGGTTTAATGGATACCAGATGTAACGTGCTGCCGGAACTTTGCTGCCCGGCCATTTGGGCCTTTGCATTGCCGCACACAATAAGTGCAGCGAGAAGACCTATACCCAAAACCAAATTGAATAATCTCGGTTTCGCCCGGCCCATCCTTTTCAAAACTTGAGGAGGGCCGGGGTTCGTTTTGGTTTTATAACCGTCTTGATTCATTGTGTCCTCCATTATTCTCCGTAAGTCCGCTTGGGGACGCATTCCGGCGGAGTACCAGGGACTTCCGTCATTGTACGGGCGGTTCGCGAACCGCCCCTACGCGTGTCATTACCACACCACATAGAATTGGCGCCTCGCTCATCGATGAGGCTGTCTCGTCTTTGGGAACGAGTTCGATTTCCAGGTCGTGGCTAACCTGAACACCCTCAAACTCCCGCACAATCGCTCGGTGAGAACCGCCGGCCTCCTTCATAACATCAAAAGCGCCAAGGGCTGTCTCGCCTTGCAGCTTGACATCGAATATCCTCTCGCCTGCTTTTTTGTTTTCCAGCTCAGCAAAGTAGAGTCGGACCGTGTATTTGGCCGGTTTGTCGTTCTTACCTAAAACCGGCACCACACAGCGTTTGAGCCCACGTGCACAGGAGGTGAACACCCATCCGGCATCTGCCGGCAAGCTTCCAGCTACAGGTTCAGCTTCGGTGCTGCGGCGGAAGTATCCGCCACCTTCAAGAAATTCGGTTTGCAGTTTAAGCGAGAAGCCCATCGCCGCGCGGTCTCCGGGCAGGCCGGGTCGAGGGTATCCAAGCCAGAGTTGTCCGTCTGCGTCCCGTCTGTCGCCCGGCGCACCCAAGTTGACAGCTAAGCGTTGAACGGGCGTGTTGTCTCCGCTGGCACTGTAGATACCCCATCGCTCGTGGTCCGGGCGTGGTTCAAGAGCGAGAGAACAAATTATGGGAAACAGGCATACGCAGCCGGCGCTGGCTTCGGGAGCGAGGACAAGTCCATCGGCGGGGATGGCATTAATCCAGCATCCGAGGCGGTGTGCGGCAAAATGACGAATACCGCTGTCATCGCGCAGGTCATAGTAGCTGGTAAAACCTGAACGCATAAAAAGCATTTGTGGACAGGCTGAAATCGCACCGCAGTGATGGCCCGGCCTCAGGAACTGCCACGGCGTCTGTGCACCGGTCAGTGGGTGGCGGCGCATCTTTTGCTTGCCGGTCTTCAGGTCAAAAGCCCAGGGCTCGGCGAAAACCGTGTCGCCGATAATGACAGGACGATGCCGATAGTTGGCGTCCTTGGCCCAGAGCACTTTACCATTCTTGGCCGACAGTCCAACCAGACGTCGGCGTGAGAACTCACCGGATAGGAACTGCCGCCAGTAATGGCCATTCGCATTGGCGCCGCACAAGACCAATATCCCGTCCCGATACATAGCCGTCAGTTCGCCGCCGCCTATTCCAATTCTGCTGCAGTCTGTTACATCGACGCTCTTTGCCCAAATCTTGCCTCCCGTACGAGCATCAAGTGCAATGGCGAGGCGTGCATCGAGTTTCTTTGTTCTTTGCTCGGCTTTCTTCGCCTCCTCGTCAGTCAGATTTTGTAAATGGGATTTCTTTTGCTCCAGCAGCGCCTGCCGCTGCTCGGGTGTCAGAGAGCTGTCGATGAAAAAGAACCAGCCATCTCCGACAGCAATAGTCAGGTTGACAATATTTTTCCCTTCGTATGTCCAGAGGGGTTTTCCATTTCGTTCATCGATGGCGAAAACCGAGCTTGAGACACCCGTTTTTGTTTCCGTGCTGCCGTAGAGGATACCGTCAACATAGGCCAGATATCCCCATTTGCCGGATGTACTTTCGAGAGCGGCAGGTACCTGATAAATTGCGCGGGTCTCGCCGGTTTCGGAATCGAGCCGAAGGCATTTGTGGCCCACCGCGACGAAGAAACTATCTTCCGAAGCAGCCAGATTGCTGCATTCGGTTCTCTTTAACCTTGTGCGCATAGCGCCGGGTATGTTGCGCTTCCACAGCAGGCTGCCGTTGTAAGAATCGTATGCCATGACAATATTCTCGCCCTGGATGAAGGTTCGGCCGTTGACCACAAGCGGTGCAGCGGCTGCGTCGTGGCGATTGACCATCGGCGAGGGCCCGGGCTCGCCAAACCACAGCAGCCCAAGCGGCCCGCCCAGGGCCAGGTCGTCACTGCAAGCGGTGTTGCCCGGCTCGGCATATTGATGCGTCCACTTGCCGGCGCCCGGCAGCGGGCCTCGCTTCAATGTTGCCCACAGTCCGTTTGTCTCGCTTATTCGGCACTGCCCCAATTCCAATTGTGCCAGCCACTTCTCGAGCTGTTCGGAGGACAAGGATTTGGCCTGGGCAGGTGCGTTGCCGCCAACGCCAAGGCACATGACGCCACCGCAGGGCTTCAGGTGCCGCGCAAGTTCGTACGGGTTGCCGGGAATCTTGCCGGTCAGAAGCAGAGTGTCAGAAACAACAAGGTTGGCGAAGTAGTTCGAGTATGGCAGCGCGGAAAGCTTGCCCTGGTTGATTGTTACCCGTTTGCCATACAGCCCGGCTGCATCGAGGGCCAGCCTTGCCGCCCGGACTTTTTCCGCATCGGGTTCCACCCCGATAATCGTCAGTTCTGTCCGTTTGCAGAGTTGATAGGCCAGTCGGCCCCGTTCTGCGCCGATAACAAGGCAATACCCTTTTTTAACTCCCGTTTCCATAATGATGGCCTCGGCAGCGGCGTCGTAGACTGTAGTGAGTTTGTCTTCGGGGTAAGGATTGACGACCGGCAGGGCCGACACCAGGGTCACGGGGGTTTTCCTTTTCGCTATCTTGCCTGAAGCAAAGCAATAAATCTTTCCTTCATTGGTGCTGACGTAGAGACGCCCGTTAGCCACGGCCAGACCCCGTGCTTTGCCTTCGACTGTTGCATTCCAAATGACCTTGCCGCTCTGGCGGTTGAAAGCACTTACTTGTCCTTGGCCGCCGGCAAAAACATGGTTGGTGGTAACTATCAACTCGCTGTCTGCCGTGCAAGGTGCTCGCCACTTGATTGTGGGGGCGATATTTTTACGTCGGTGCTGCTCAAGCTGCTCTTCGGAGGCCTTTAGGTCCTGCGCAAGTTTGCTGCGTCTGTCGCCGCTTGCTCTTCTGACGGAGCTGCGAAGCCCCTTGATTTTGTATTCCAGGGCATTTCGCCGTACGCTGGCCTTGGCGTAGGGCGAGCGGTCCATAGCTACAAGTTCCTGTCCTGTTGCCAGATAAGCCATATCGCCTACTACCGCAAGCCGTCGGCCCGGGAACCAGCCAAAGCCCGTCCTGCCGGTCTTCTGGTCGAGGGCCAATAGGTGATACTGCGTGCCCGTATAGACTTGTTCATCGGCCAGCAAGGCATACGTGCCCCCAATAAGGCCTCCAGCTTGCTCGCCGCGCCAACCAAGTTTGCGGTTGAAGACTAACTGTCCGGTTTGGCGGTCAAAGCCTTCGGGCAGCGACCTGCCGGACGGAATGAATAGCTGACTCTTGCTGGCCAGGAGGTATCCTTGCGGTGAAAGCTCGTTGCGGTTTGCGCTTTCCTGGCTGATGGTATCGTTCTTCCAGATGAGTTTGCCGTCGTCGGCACGGACGGCATAGAGGTAAACGTTTTCATGTGGAAATATCCCGGCGGCAAAGTAGGCGATACCGTCGTCGATGAGCACTCCGGTCCGGATAGGCCACCGCGAAATCATGCTGCCGTTTCCGAGAAGTTTTTCGTCGTTTGGGCCGCCGCGTTTTTTCCAGATTACCTCTCCGTCGGACGCTTTTAGACAATAAACGAAGCCGTCATCCGAGCCAACAAATACTCGGTCTTTCCAGACCGTCGGTGCTAGGCGAATGGGCCCGCCGGTAAAGAAGGACCAGCGTTCTTGGCCTGTGGCCGCGTCGAGGGCGTAGACCTTATTGTCTGCCGAAGAACCATAGTATACCAGCTTATCCACTGCGGCTACTTGGAAGGCGTCATCAAAAATGACACGATGGCGCTGTCTGAAACCTTCTCTTGGGCGCTCGGCCGGCCCAGACCAGGCCGGACGGGGAGGATGGACCGGTGTGTAAACCCACTGCAGGACCAGTGGTGTTGAAAGTGACTCGCGCGTGCACCCGGTCCGCGCATTGTCGTGGCGATAGGTCGGCCAATCCGCTGCATCGGCGCCCGCACCGACAAGAAAGATGCACAGGAACAGGCATACATTCGAATGAAAAGAGCTTGAAGTTGTCATCGCACGTTCTCCTAAATCAATATTCACTTTGCAGAGACCATCTCACGTTTCTATAACATTAATCCGCAACGAAGCTTGACGGATTAAACTCATGCCTCCGTGAGAGGGCAAAATACGTGGGCATTACTTTTTGGTAAAAAACCTCAAGCAGGCCCTTGCCAAGTAAGTATAATCTCATCGAAGCAGATTGCAAGCATAAAATGTTCGGCCTGTCTGTTTCTGCGGGAAAGCTCATTTTCCAGGAATTACCCCGCACCAATTGGCCCCGCGCCAAAAAGGTACTTCGTTAATTGCAGTTTTACATCCTGAACCAAAACGGGATGAGAAAGACTTGGCTTTTTGGTGCGGGGAAACATTTGTGCCTTCAACCAACGCTTTCAAGCCGGTTCGAGGGCAATTGGTGCGGGGTGAAACATTTGCTCTTTTCGTAATTTGACCCTTGCTGTTCTTTCCATTCTCGATTACTCTTTTTACTGTGTGTGTATTTTTATGTGAGTTGTTTCCGGGATGGAGCCACTAAAATTTCAGTAACATAATAGCGGAGTACACGAGGAGGTCGAATATGGCAGCTTTTACACCGGTTGTTCTGTCGGCTATATTTTTCGCACAAGTCTTACTGACGAACGCAGCCGTCATCCCCAGTGGTTCCGGCTCTGACAGCCTGCGTGCTGTCAACGCTCTGTTAGCCGGGCGATTCAGGTGGACTATCAGTCCACCACTGGTTAGGACTGCGAACCATCCCACTGACACGCTCTATTCTATTAAAGACCCTACGGTTGTCTACTACAAGGGACGCTGGCACTTGTTCTGCACTATCCGCGGTAAGCAGCGGTCCCACCAAATAGAGTACCTTTGTTTTAAGGATTGGAAAAAGGTCAACACTGGCAAGCGACGTATGTTGAAACTCACCGATGGATATTTCTGCGCACCGCAGGTGTTCTACTTCAGGCCGCACAAGAAGTGGTATCTCATCTGCCAGGCCAGCGACGAATCATGGGACCCCCAGTATGGGGCGGCGTATGCCACTACTACGGACATTGCCGAGCCTTCTTCCTGGAGCAAGCTGCGGCCTCTGGGGCACAAGCGTGCCAATGGAAAGGCTGGATTGGATTTCTGGGTAATCTGTGACGATGCCAGGGCGTATCTGTTCTTCACCACACTCGACGGACGGATGTGGCGTGAGGAGACAACGCTGATAGAATTCCCTAAGGGCTGGTCCGAACCGGTCCTGGCTATCAGAGGTGACATCTTCGAGGCGAGTCACACATACTATTTGAAGGGATTGAAAAAGTATTTGACCGTAGTCGAAGCACAGGCGGGCGGCCGACGGTACTACAAGGCCTACCTCGCCGAGAAGCTCGACGGCCAGTGGACGCCGCTGGCGGCAACAAAGGACAAGCCGTTCGCCGGCCCTGTCAATACCCGGCACACAGGCACGCATTGGACGGACTCATTTAGCCACGGCGAGCTTATTAGAGATGGTTTCGACCAAACTTTGCAGGTAGATCCTGTTCACCTGAGATTCCTGTTCCAGGGAGTAAGCGACCAAGCAAAAGCAGGAAAGAAGTATGGCCAAATCCCCTGGCGTCTGGGAATGCTGGAGCCGGTACAATAGGGAGGATAATACAATATGTTTGGTTCACTGCGAACAAAGAGTTGTTTATTTGTGATGGTTCTTTTACTGACTTTGATGGTGATGACGGCTGCGGCTGCCGCCGAGGACTGGATGCAGTTCAAATGCGATTGCAGGCACTCGGGAAATGTGCCTGATAGAACCGTAACCACTCCGCTCGGATTGATTGGAGCGGTCCCGCTGACGGACGCTGTCTTTACTGCACCCGTGGTGGCGGACGGGCGCGTTTATGTGGTGGACGGAGCAGGAGTAGCTTTTTGCATCGACGCTGCGACACTGCGAGTTGTATGGAAGTTCGAGAGTCCGGGCGGTAAAGCGAACTATAATAATATCTCATCGCCGGCTGTCGCGGGACAGTACCTTCACTTCGGTACGATGGCCGGGGCCTACTATGTTCTCGACAGGACAAATGGAGCTGTGGTCAGGGAAATCGCCTGCGGCGAGCCAATCTTCAGCACTCCTGTTGTAGCCAACAACCGCGTGTACTTTGCGACACTCGGCTCACAAATCTATGCCCTTGAACCCGATGGAACAATCTGCTGGTTCTGGGATTACGTCAGGGAGATTATGGACTTCAACGGTAATCGCTGGAGCGGCGAGGATTGGTACAGGCACAAAAAAGGAAGGGTTACGTGGCGCGACCAGTTCTGCTGCTCAAGGAACATAGCGATGTACGGTAAGATGCTTGTTGTTCCTGCAGGTGGGTCGGCGGTCTGTCTGGAAGACGTCGGCAGTCGGGCGGAGCTTCAGGGGATGGCCCAGGTGCCGGCGTATGCAGGTTCTGAGAAGCCATCCACGTTTGGGATAAGCATAGGTGAAGATAGTGCCATTTATCGACAATGGCATCGGCGGGACAATACAGGCAGGGTCGAGATAATTCTCCTTAAGGAGTCCCGAGGACGGCTCCGTGACAGCAAGGCTAAGACCAAATATGTCTCCGGAACACAGACTGAGATAAACCGCCCCGGCTTATTGAGTTTCTCCTCGGTGAGCGTCCGCGGACAGGATGTGTACAGATGCCGACCGGAGGAGGGCTTTGGTTTCTGCAAGCACTCTCCAGGGAAACCAGCCCAATACCTGGGCGGGTATTCATCTATTGCGCCGCCGATTCTTCTTCGCGAAACAGGTGTGTACGGTGGTTTGGATGGTAGTCTTTACGTCGTGCCGTTGTCCGGCAGTGGTAAGGTTTGGTCATTTCAAACCGCGTTTGCCAAGGCCGTCTCCGCTCCGGTTACAGTTTGCGATGGCCGGATTTACTTCGGCTGTGAGGATGGGTATCTGTATGTCCTGGGGCCGGGAGGCACAGCACCGCTGCCGTCGAAAGAGCTTCAATTATGGAAGATTCGAAGTCCGCTTACCGGCAAGCTCACCGAATCCAAGTATGACTGGTTTACCAACTTCGGCAACTTAGCGAGTACGAATGCAAATGACCAGGGAATAAGCCCACCTTTCAAAATCAAGTGGATTCGCCGCTACGAAGGCACGTTCAAGCACCTTCCAGTATGCGGTGGAGGCCGAATGTACACGCACACAGCAGAGGGCCAGATATTCGCCGTCGAGCAGGAGACCGGCCGACTGATGTGGAGGCGGTACTGGCCCGGAGTACATATCTCCTTTACCTCTCCGATTTACTACAAGGAACGCCTGTTACTCCCTCAAGCGGGGATGAAGAAATCCCGTATGCGGTGCCTCGACGCGGCAACAGGAAAGCTGCTGTGGGAGGCTCCCTTCACCGGCTCGCCAAGCTGGAGCCGGCAGCAGCCTCCGGTTATATACAAAAACCTTGCCGTTTATGTATTCGGCACAGGTAAGTACGCACCGCAGGGAACGGAAAAGGCTTACATCCACAAGGGCACACCCATAAAGGCACCTGACGGAGCAGAGATAATGAGCTGGATATACAGCCACAACAATCCTTATTATCCCAAAGACCAAAAACCTCTGGTGAGGGCATGGGACATTGATACGGGCCGGGAGGTTTGGACGATAGATTTTTCTGAGTTCGGTTTCGGTGGCAACGACGCCGGTCTGTGTCTGATGGACGGGACGCTTTACTACTCCTGCTTTTTCGGTTACGCGGCGAAAACGAGAAAAGGCCTTCCGGGTGCAAAGGGCCTGACCGCAGCAATTGAACCAATGACCGGCCGGGTAATCTGGCTGACGACAAAATACTATGTTACCGCGGGCACCACTATCTCCGCGGAGAATGGGCGTCTTTATCTGGGCGGCTACAATCGGCCAAATGAAAAAACGAACAATCGATACGTATGGTGTCTGGATGCGGAGAATGGCTCGTTAATATGGCAGTCGGAACCGGTCGCAAAGGCGGTCAATGTGGTCACCATAGGCCGCAAATTCCTTTTTTTCCACGCTTCCACCGGCAAACCAAGTTACCTGATAGACAAGCGGACGGGGGAAATCCTGTCTGTCTTCGACAAAGGCTATGCGTGCACCCGATTTACCTTATCGGAGCCTTACATAATCGGCCCCAATATGGACATGATTGACGCATCCAACGCCAACATGCTGGTCTCTTCCGGGCCATGCGTGGACGTACGCGAATGTGTGGGTGCGGTTGTATCGAATGGCCGAGTCTTTTATACCTCTCAGGGCAGCGGCCTCCAGCTTTGCCAGGTGTACGGTGCGGAGGCTGATTCACTCGTAGCCCCCTGGCCGAAGGCTTCTCGTTGAACGGTTGTTCCATAACATACGGCATTGGTAAAGATTGCTCTGTCAAATCTTGAGGTCGAAGTTTACGCGCACAGTTGAGGCGAACTTGTCCTCGTCGATTTTCAGACCGAATCCCGGTGCATCCGGCACGCTGGCCGAGCCGTTCCGGATATCGTAACCATCTGCAATGAGTACCGCGTTCGAAAGAGGGTCGTGTTCTGCTCTATAGAAATTGGTGATGGCCCGCCCAACGTGCAGCTGCATATAATAACCCACGAGGGAGCCCCAGTTGTGAGGGGCCACTTGCAATCCCTGAGGCCTGCACCAGGAAGCCTCCGTCAGGATGCCTTCGAAGCTAAAGCGATTCATGTCCCCCTGGAATATGTCGATTGCACGGGCCTCGATGAATGGTTTGTAGGCGTCCAGCTTGCTCTGGGTCTCGCCGTCTGCCACGAGGCTTTTCCAGCCGTGCCGGCGGATAAAACGTTTAAGTTCCAGACACTTCTCAACCTGCTCCGGAAACATTTCCTCTAAGAAGGCGAAATTATAGTTGGGTAGTTCCTCCATAAGCCGTTTGGTCTTCGCCAAATTGTAACCGTTGTTGGCATCCACACCGACGAGAATCTTTGGCCCGGCGTGTTGACGGATGGTTTTCAGTACGAGAGCATCACGAGCGTAACCTTCTTTGGGCGGCATCCATTTAGCTCCTCGCCCGATTTTCACTTTGAAGGCGCGGTGCCCGATAGCCATTCCCATATCGATTTCTTCTTTGAAGCGGTCGAGTGGTTTGGAACTGTATTGTGGAAGTAAATCGCTAAAGTAAATCGACCCGTCATAAACAGGGACCCGTTTAGGACCTGCTCCTCCTAATAGTTTGTAAACCGGCTTTTTCAAAACCTTCCCAACCAAATCCCAGAGCGGCATCGTCCCGGCACCTAACGGGCCGGTCATCCTCCGATTTGCACCTTTGTAAAAAATCAGAGGGTCCTTTCCTAACAGTTGGGCAAGTTCTCTCTTTCCTGCACGACAGTTACCGATTCCTTCCAAATCCATATTCGTGAAAAGCCGAACCATTCGGTCGGCAGCCCGTCTGCCGTGCACATCACGTCGAGAGTTCTTGCCGGCCAGCTTGGCTCGTTCGCTAACCAGGTCAAAACCAACAATACGGGTGATTTTAAGCTCGCCGGGTATCTCTTTAGCCCAACTCCATAAGGGCAGAAGAATTGTACCGGCGGCCGCTTTAAGGAATTCACGTCTTCTCATAATAAATCCCAAATTCAAAGGTTATGGCTCACGTTCGTTCGATACTGCCAAGACTTGAAATTGCTTTTCCGTCCAATCCATTTTTTGGGCGACAGCTTGTGGGAACTGCCATCCGGAATCGTCTTTCTGATAGAGCCTTACCCGGCTGCGTTCGGCTGCCATTGCCACGGCTTGGGGCATGTCCAGATACCGTAGGACATTGAGGAAGGTCGGCCCGTCACGGTGTGAGTTTGGTAGATCCCACAGGTCAAGCCGGGCAATACTGGGCTCAAACAAGGAAGCATACAAGACGATGCCGGCCATATTCTTTTTGCCTCGCAATTGTATCGGTGTGTCACTCAGTGAATCGATTGTCCGTATCGCCTGAGTCGCGCGTCGTACGTCCCATACCCGCATGCCGTCCCGCGTCTGCCCCAACAGCATAAACCGCCGGCGGATTTGCGTTTGTTTGCGTTCGTCCGGGTTCCAGGCAGTCAGTCCGATGCCGCGTGGTGCAAAGTATGCCATTACACGCTTTGTATTTTTGAAAAGTTCTTGCTTACTCTGGAAAGCCTTCTTATCCGGGTCAGGTAGCGTCTGGTCATCAAGTTCATCGGCAAATCCCACTCGCATAGCGGCCAACCATTCTTTCCATCCCTGTTCATCCAAAACCTTGAGCGTCACCATTTCCGTCTTCTTGAGTTTAGGACGATGGACCATGTACAATCGCAGACGAACGTGTGGTTGGCTTGTGAAATCGTACGCGCTAAAGCGAATGCCTTGTTTCTCAACAGAGAATACCTTTTTTGTGTCGAGCGAACCTGCCTCCGCTTCGGGAGGCCAGCCGCGGAACGATTTCTCCCGAAGTGCTTTCATCCAAGCCTTGCGCTGCTTTGCCCATTCGTCGGCTGATTGCGGCACCAACGGCGGGGATGCCTTGGGCGTGAACGATTCGTGTATCCTGGTGTTTGTCTGGTCGCCGGGCAGCTTGTCGAAAACCCTTAGCTGCTCCGCCTCGAAGAAACCGACAGCCGGCTTGTCTATCAGTGGATTATCATCTTTGAGGAAGCGATTGAACCATACAAAAGCATGTATGCGCATCTCCTGCGTGTCTTTGTGCGGGCCTTCGGTGATATGCAGGCCAAGGTTCTTATCGGCGTTGTACAGCTTGTAGATGTCCCGCACCTTTTCGTGCAGCCGAACGACACCGTCCAATGGGAAAATACTATCTTTGTCACTATTAGATATAAGAAGCGGTCGTGGCGCAACAAGTGCGGCCACGAGAGGATAATCCCACCGGTAAGTATTCACGATGTACATACAGTCGCAGTGGCCCTCGACACAACCGTCAACAACATGATTTTGAAGGTCGGTTATGCCGGCTACAGGCACCGCTGCCTTGATACGGTCGTCCAGAGCGGCTATCCACCAACTATACGCGCCACCACCGGAGCGGCCTGTCACCCCGATGCGGTCTTTGTCCACTTCCTTGCGCGTTTCCAAATAATCCAGCGCGCGAATGCAGTTCCACGCCTCGACACCGGCCGACGTATAGCCTCGGCTGTTCCACCACCACATCTTATAGCGGTATGTGCCGTGATGGATACCCTCAATCTCACCCAATTGCAGCGTGTCGATGATGAAGCAAACATAGCCGTGCCGTGCGAACCAGGCTGCGTGGTGCTGATAGCGGGCCTTGTTCCCATAGCTTATACCATCCTTCTTGATACCGCCATGACCACATACGTAAAGAATCGCCGGCGCAGGTTTCTCCAGACCTTTCGGGATATAAAAGTTGGCCGTTACGTAAAGGCCGGGCCGCGATTGATAATGAATCTTCTCGACAGTAAACGCGTCTCCCTCGAACTTGCCGGTTATGACGGGCGACAGCTCGGTCTTTTCCGGCAGTGGTTCCAGACTGAGCATCTCGAACAGTTGCTTTCGGTAAACCTCGCGTTTCGTTTTCCAATCATCGAGTGTTTTGATATCGGACAGGCACCGGTCACGCAGCTTCGCAGTCTCGGTACGGAAGTATTCGGCAAGCATTCGGTCGGCAGGGCTTGTGCCAATTGCCCATTTGTCTACAGCCAAACAAGGAACACAAAGGTACAGTAGAATTAACGTGAGGCAGGGCAGGTACGTAAATTTTGATTTTTCGTAAATAGCCATTTTCTTCTCCTGATTTGGAACATCGACACTGGTTTTATTACGATAACCACACATCAAGATTTTCTTTAACAAAATCATCATCACTAAGCTCCTGGTAATTCTCAATTATTTTATCTATCTTTTCGGCCTGGCCCGGAGATAGGCTTTCTGCCTCATCGAGCGTCCGTACTTCTTCCACAAGGCCCTGCCGTTTCAACACGTACAATATACCGGGAATGCACCCGGCGAAATGATTATCAGCATCGAAGATGGCCTTATTGGCCAACGTCAATTGACCCGCTAATGTCAAAATCTCCTGTGGAACCTGCATCTTGGTTTCACGAATTTGCTTGTGCAGAGCGAGGTATTCAACCGCTCGTTTCGTCCAGCAGGCCCACTGGCCTAACAGACCGCCGACAATCTGTAGTGTACCCTTTCGACCATTGATGTTAAACTCATATTGTGTGAGTAAATCGAAAATTATATTATCGTCATTGCCCGTATATAGTGCGATTTCATCGGCTCTACCGGAATATGCAACCGCTTCGAGCACATCAAGCGTTTGATATCGGTTAAATGGCGCAATCTTTATGGCAAGCACACCGGCAATCTCAACGAACTTCCTCCAGAACTCAACACCAAGCACCATTTGGCTAATTGCCTCTTGCAGATAAAATCCCATAATCGGTATGACTTTGGCCACCTGCCGGGCGTGGTCTATCAGCTCGTCGATTGATTTTCCTCTTAGTGCTGTAAGAGAAAGCAATCCGAGATGATAACCAAGCTCTCGGGCCAACTCGGCTTCTTTGACAGCCTGTTTCGTCTCGCCCACGATACCCGCAATCATTATTGGTTCACTGCTGTTGGAGGATTTAACGAATTGTTGCGCGGTATCATTAGCCAACTCCAGCACGGGCCGGTACAAGCCTGCTCTCGGATTATGGATGGCAAACTGGGTCGTGTGTACACCTACCGCCAAACCGCCCGCGCCGGATGCCAAATAATAACGGCTCAATGCCCTTTGATGTCGCTCATCGATGTTATTGTCCGCCTGCAGAGCCAGTGGATGGGCGGGAATGACACAACCTGAACGAAGTTTATTGATGATATTCGGGTTCACCATAAAAAAGACCGCAATTAGAACTTGCCGTCACGTATATCGTATTTTGTCGGCTTGTTTAAGACCTTTTTACCTGTGCCCACCCATTTCACTATCAGAGACACCATTTCCTCAAGTGTTGTCTTCGGATGGCCAAACAGGCTAAAACAATAGGATGCGTTTGAAAGCAGGGCTGTTTGCGACTCCCGGGATACAAATTTCGGTTCTTTACCGAGCTTCTTGCCAATTTGCTCAGCTAATTGACGAATCGGCACTGTATCCGGCCCGGTAACATTAAGAACAGCCGGCGGCGACTTTGCGCAACTGTGCGCCTGGATGATATAGTCATTAGCGTCCCTCTGCCAGATGAGATTGACGGCGCCCATAGTCAGGTCGATTGGCTCGTCGTTCAATATCTTCAGTGTAAGGTCAACTATAATCCCATATCGAGGCTCGTTGGCATAATTGAGTCTGACTATTGTTACCGGCGTATCATAAAGCTGCGAGAAATACTGGAACATCCGTTCTCTGCCGAGGCACGACTGGGCATATTCACCTACCGGAGCGCCGGCAGTTTCTTCACTTACCCCGCCACTGTTGATATCGACGAGAGGATAAACGTTGCCGGTGGAAAAGACCACAATTCGCGCATTTTTATAATGTCGTGCCACCATACCCGGTACAAAGCTGTTCAGCGCCCACGTTAACGGCTGGTTGTCCATAACGCCGAATTTCATACCAACCAGATAGAATACATTTTCTACTTTTGGCAATTTTGAATAAGATGATTCATCCAGCAGGTCTGCCTCGATGGTCTTAATACCTGCAACCTCCAATCTCGTCTTGACCGCCTTATCACTAAATCGCGAGACCGCATAAATGTTCTTACCGCCTGATGCTTTTTTAAGCATCATCGCCAGCGTCGGCCCCATCTTACCACCCGCTCCTAAAACGACGATGTCACCATTCAAAGTGGCGACGACTCTCCTGGTTGCCTCCGTTGGCTCACTAAGAATGTCCTCAAGGCCGCGTTCGTCTATTGCAGATATATCTATCATAAGCAAGTTTCTCTGCTTAGTTTAATCCCGTCGTTCAACTCAACATAAGCACGAGTCGCCACAGGACCCGCACGGCCATAAGTAAGACAACAAGCAATCCCACCCCGCCGAGAATGTTGAGGACTAACGTATTACGCCTATCGCCCATCACGTCCTTTCGGTTGGCGAGCCAGAGCATCGTAACAGCCATCAACGGATTGCCGATTACCGTCAATGCCTGCCCGAAGATTATGAGCTTAACTGGTTTCTGACCGGTCCTCAGCGCAAGCATCGCTATGACCATACCAATTAGCAATACCGCGACCGTGAAACGCCGGGGCCACAGGTCGCTGAGCTTCGGTGCTCGACCAATGCCATCGGCTAAGATACTGCCGCCTATCATCGCGTTGATGAGGAACGGGTTCATCGCCACCGCCAATAGGCCGATGCAGAAGAAAATGTGGGCGATGGGGCCCAGGAACGGACGCAAAGACTGGGCCAGTACGCCGATGTTGTCCGCCTGTTGGCCGGGGATGACTGTTGCGGTCGTAATCAATATGATTGCGCTGATGCCTGTGAGGATACCAACACCGGCGATAGAGTCACCAATTCCACGAGTGTACTCCTTGATAGTCCAGCCTTTCTCCCGTACGAGGTTGCCCTGGTAGAACGCAGCCGCTACAGAGAAGGTCGTCCCGAGCAGCGAGGCGATAAGTATCATTGGGTCCTTGATGGCTCCATCGATTTTCTTAGGGACACCCAACGACAGTCCTTCCGGCCAACTCGGGACAAGGCCCTTTATTATACCCAGCAGATTGGGACCTGCTATGACCAGGTTGATGACAAAGCAAAGGAGCATTACTCCCACCATAATCTTCATCGTGCGTTCGAGAAAACGATAGATTTGCGTAGCCAGGAACAGAAATACGATAATGAGCCCGTTTAGTCCCAACAGCACCCAGTGGGTATCGAGCTTGGGAACAAGTGTCTCGGCAGCGGCGGCGACCGCCAGATTATTCGAGAATTGGAACGTGGTGCAGATGAGGCAGAGATTAATGCCAATTACTGCGGCAATCGGCCGGCCGAGACGCTGAGCTACAAGCGTGCAGGGTGTCGCGCCGCCCACAACACCAATTCGCGCCCCCATAGTCACGTACGTGCCCATCAGAACACCCGTGGAGACAAGCAGCCACAGCAATTCGTATCTGTGGTTGGCTCCGACATTGGCGCTTATCAGCAGGCTCCCAGGCCCCATCACTACACAGGCCGTGATGAGGGCTGGACCAAGCGAACGCCACCACGGGGGACGCTTGTCAAGGTTTGAAGCTGTGGATGGTTCAGCCATAGGGCAGCTCCTAACTTAAGTGTGTAATCCGCAGGATGCCTTACGGGATTACACCTGCTCCGGCACAACGAAAGGCTCGCGATATTTACGCTTCGCAAGTTCGTTTGCCTGTTCACTGAAATCGCCGACAAACCTCTCGTTACTGGTATCCATCTTGAGCCACGGCCCGAGAATCCTCGGCGTCGCTTTAACATCCACTCCATTAACAAGCAAGTGCTCCTGCAAACGCTCGAAAGAATCCAACATTTCCTTATTTCCCTTGATGACTTCCAAGACCTGGTCACGTGAGGTCTCCTTGCCGAGCCGGTAGGAGATGTTGCCTATATGACATAGAGCGCTGGAAAGGTGACCTTCGGCGATGTCTGCATTCAGGTCGCTGACTTTGCGGCTGCGAACGGCCTTGATGAAGTTGGCGTGGTGTCCACTGCCGCCGGTGCGCTTGAACTGCTTGATTTTTTTGCCGTCCTTGTCATACGCCCAGCCGCCCACGAAGTAACCATCTTCGCATTGAACCACAACACCGGCCCGAGTCCCCTGAAAGGCATCCATCGCCGAATCACCTTTTGCTCTCGGCAGCCCGCGTACTTCGAAGATGATAGGGGCCGGCTCGTAATCCAGGAATACTATCTGCGTGTTGGCCGTTTCCCCATCGTCAATATATCCGAACCGTCCCCCGATGCTCATCACTCGTGGTGGAAGGGCATTTTTGTCCAGGAACCATTGACAGATGTCCGTAAAATGAATTCCGTTGTTGCCGAGGTCACCATTGCCGGTAGACCAGACCCAGTGCCAGTCGTAATGCAGATTCTTGCGCATCAGAGGCGCCGTTGGAGCCGGACCGCACCACAGGTTATAGTCCACTGATTTGGGAATCGGCTGCGGCCCATCAACCTTTCCGATACTACCGCGTCGAACATAGACAATGCCATATACAATAACAATCTTGCCGAGATTGCCCTGCTGAATATACTCGATGGCTTCCTGCAGCCCTTCATCGGAGCGGCGCTGGGTACCGGCTTGCACAATTCGGTTATACTTGCGGGCCGCCTCGACCATTTTCCTGCCTTCCCGGATGTTATGCGAGACCGGCTTTTCAACATATACATCCTTGCCTGCCTGGCACCCCCAGACCGTAACAAGCGCATGCCAGTGGTTAGGCGTGGCCGTGATGATTGCGTCGATGTTCTTGTCTTCCAGCAACTTGCGATAATCGATATATGTGTCGACCCTTTCGTTGCGGTCTCTGATTTTTTTCTCTGCGCGGTCGAGAAAACTTTTATCCGCATCGCAGATTGCAACCACGCGGACGCCGGGGATCTTCCGGAACCAGTTGATATGATTACTGCCCTGGTTACGGATACCCACTACAGCCACGCGAACATCATCGTTTGCCCCTCGTACGCGGGAGAACGGCATCGCAAGTGCAGCACCGGCAGCCACCGAACCCTTCACAAAATCTCGGCGATTGATACGTTTCATCAGCGGTCTCCTTAATTATTCACTATCAAACCTCAAAAACACGCGGATACAATAATACCGAAATCACCTCTCCAATTCCAACCAATTTTGCGAACCCCGTTGGAAATTCTGCAGGCGGGGAGCAAATACAGCGAATATCGAGCATTTCTAACGGGGCGAACATTCGACTGCTGCTTACGGGCCAAATTCGTGATATTGTGCGCCAAATCTCAATTTTTATTAAATCACCATTCTCTTATGCCGATAATTTTCTTGTGTAATTAAATAATTGCCAATGTTCTGCGCATGGGGGTTTTTTTGAATTCGAGGCCGGAAAACGGCTTCCCGAAAGGCAGAGCGAACCAAATCCGGCTAAATTGCCGGATTGGGCGTAAGCCCCGCCCATCCTAAAGTATGGAAAAGGAGGGGCTGGGCAAGCTCCATAGAAGCTCAAAAGGGGTCTATACGGTGAGTAAATGGGTTTCAATTTTGGTCGTTGACAACGATGAGATCGTCCGCAATGTGCTGAAATACGACCTTAAACTGGATGGATTTAATGTTTATGTGGCTGAAGACGGACCAACCGGCATTAAACTCGCGCAGGAAAACGGACCTGAACTTATTTTATTGGATTGGATGATGCCGGGTATGGATGGCTTGGAAGTGCTCTCGGAGCTTAAGCACGATGAAAGAACAGAGGATATACCTGTGTTTATGTTGACGGGAAGAGGGGCCATCTCTTATTTAAACCGGGCGATTGACGCAGGGGCCGATGACTATATCAAAAAGCCTTTTAAACTGAAGGAGCTGAGTGAAATCGTCAAAGATAAATGGAGAGAATATAAACGTAAATATCGAGCTAACGTTTGGTAAAGCCGGCCAATAGAAGTATTGGAGCATCTAATAACCGGGTGAAAAAGTGCTCCTGTTGGTTTGTGCTGCGAAAGTCCGTAAGGACTCCCAAGGAGAGCGGACCTGCTTGTCGAGTGCTGGTATCGTGCCCAACGAAAATTAGAGAATTAAAAGTATGAAGATAGCCAATAAAATAAGCCTTTCTTTTCTTATCACAGCCGTAATTCTCACAGGCATTGCCGCTCCTATTTTTTACATAATAGCCGGAAGTAATCTGGAAGACGAGATATTTTCCCGTTTAGGCACGATTGCCCAGTCAAGGGCACACCACATAGAAACGTTTTTGGAAACACAAAAAAACGCTGTAACACAGTTATCCAAAAGTATAGTCCTGGAAGAGTTTTTGTCAGCGACCAAACAAAGCCCTGATTACACTCGAAGATTCGATAGAGCTATGAAGAGGTTGGAGGCTACGGAAAAAGCTAATGAATTTACTTATGAATTATTTGTCATAGATAAAACCGGCAAGATTGCTGCCTCCAGCGATAGAAGCAAAATTGGCTTGGATAAGTCCACTGATATTTACTTTTTAGGAGCAAGAAAAGGCCCCTGTATTAAAGATGCTTATTATTCTGAAACAACAGGAGAGGACTCTTTAGCCTTTTCCGCACCTGTCACAGACAGCAAAACGGCAGAGTTCTTAGGCGTAATCGTTGCCAGGGTCAGCCTGGATATGTTAAATGAAATAACTGCTGATAAAACCGGCTTAGGCAAAACAGGGGAAATTTATCTTGTAAATAAATACGGGTATATGATAACCCCTTCTCGTTTCATAAAAGATACCTTCCTTAAACTAAAAGTCGATACCGAAAACACAAGAAAATGTCTTGAAGATATCGAAAAGTTCGGCAGTAAATCCCATCCGCACGTACCTCTTACATATAGAGATTACAGAGGAGTTAAGGTTCTGGGAATACACGACCATATACCACAGATGAAGTGGGGTCTTTTGGCAGAGTTTGATGCCAAAGAGGCCTTTGCGCCTTTGGCTAAAATAAAACTTCTATTTGTCATTATAATAATTTTCGTTCCCATATCGGCTTGGTTAACAGGAACCTTTGTTTCAAGGATTATCTCCGGGCCTATCCATAAGTTACATAAAGGAGCTGAAATAGTAGGCCGGGGGAATCTGGATTATAGAGTAGGAATGGATACAAAAGACGAGATAGGCCAGCTCTCTCGGGCATTTGATAAGATGAGCGAAGATTTAAAAGAATCCCATAAACAGCTTGAAGAAAGGGTGCAGGGGCGGACGGCGGAATTATCATCGATCAATGTAAAACTCGAACAAGAAATTGACGAACGCTCATCAACCCAGAAAACATTACGACGGCACATTAAGCAGCTTAATTGTCTTTATGGGCTGTCCAGGCTTATTGAGAAGCAGAAGATTTCATTGGAGCAAATATTTCAGGAAACGCCCAGCTTGATTCGCAGCGCATATCAGTATCCTGATGACACGTGCGTAAGAATCACTTTCGAAGGGATACAGTATAAAACAGGTAATTTGGAAAAAAGTCAATTCGGTCAGTATGCTCCCATCAGCGTACGCGGGGACAAAGCTGGAGATATTGAGGTTTTCTACCTGGGAGAAAAGCCCGAAACCGGCCGGGGCCCATTCCTTGAGGGAGAACGTGTTTTATTGGATGCGGTTGCCGAACACCTGGGAACAACTGCAGAACGCAAAAGGGCAGGGCAAACGCTGCAATTATTCCGAAATCTAATAGACAGGTCAAATGACAGTATTTTTGTAATAGAACCGAAATGGGGCCGTTTCATCGATGTAAACGAAAGAGCATGTGATAGTCTCGGATATACACGAGAAGAATTACTTAATAAGAGCCTTAAAGACGTTGAAGAGTCTATACTGGATGATTCTACATTGCTGGAGTATGTCAAAAAACTCAAACGTAAGGCAGATTTGGTTATAGAAGGCCGGCACAAACGCAAGAATGGAACGACGTTTTGCGTTGAAACCGGTCTAAAGCTCGTGAGCCGGGAAAAAGAAGACTACATAATAGCGGTCGCACGCGACATCACCGAGCGAAAAAAGACAGAAGATGCACTAAAAGAATCAGAGTTAAAATTTAGAACCATATTCGAAAATGCCGGTGGGGCAATATTTATAGCTGACGCACAAACGGGGCAGCTATTGGAATGTAACTCGCTGGCTGAGGAGCTAATCGGGCGGACACGCAGCGAGATACTCCGTATGCATCAGTCACAACTGCACCCCAAGGGCGAAGCAGAAAAATATAAAGAAAGATTCCACAACCACGTGGAACAAGGGCATAAGTGTGATTACGAGGGTGAAGTACAGCATAAGGACGGCAGAAACATTCCTGTCTTGATAAGCGCCGAAAAGATGATAATTGCTGAAAAGGATGTTCTTGCCGGCTTATTTGTTGATATCACCGAGCGAAAGCGAATGGAAAAAGCAGTCCGGGAAAGTGAGGAGAAGCATAAGACGCTTTATGAATCTTCTCGAGACGCGATTATGCTGTTAACACCGGAACAGGGATTTTTCAACGGGAATTCGGCTACCGTGAAAATGTTCGGTTGCAAAGGTGAGGAGGAATTTGCTTCTAAAACGCCGGCCGCCTTGTCCCCAGAGTATCAGCCCGATGGGATGCTGTCTTCTGTAAAGGCTCAACAGATGATGGCGACAGCCATGGAAAAGGGCTCGCATTTCTTTGAATGGAAACACAAAAAAGTGGATGGAACGGAATTCTTTGCAACTGTTTTATTAACGAGGATGAAGCTGCAGGGTAAAAAGGTTTTGCAGGCCACTGTCCGCGACATCACCGGGCGAAAGCGGGCGGAGCAAAGGCAGGATGAGCTTCTCGATGAGGTGGAAAGTGTCAATCAGGAATTAAAGGATTTTGCATACATAGTATCGCATGATTTGAAGGCGCCGTTGCGAGGAATAAAAACACTGGCGGATTGGTTGGTAGCTGATTATGCGGACAAGCTCGATGACAACGGCAGAGAGCAAATGAATTTGCTTTTGAGCAGGACACAGCGAATGCACAACCTTATTGAGGGAGTGCTCCAATACTCAAGAGTTGGACGTGCTAAAGAAAAAAAGGGCAGGGTAAATCTAAATGAACTTGTTTCAGAAGTTATTGATACGGTCGCGCCGCCCGAAAACATCGAGATTACTGTCGAAGATGAGCTGCCTGTAATTGAGTGTGAAAAAACCCGTATTGTTCAGGTTTTCCAGAACCTGCTAGCAACGCCGTAAAATATATGGACAAACCGGAAGGCCGCATAAGAATCGGATGTGTCGAAGAGAATGGCTTCTGGAACTTTAGTGTCGCCGACAACGGGCCCGGAATCGAAGAGAGGCACTTCGAGAGAATCTTCCGAATATTCCAGACACTATCGCCGCGTGACGAGTTTGAAAGTACCGGCGTCGGACTTACCGTCATAAAGAAAATTGTAGAGTTATATGGGGGTGAAATTTGGGTCGAGTCAAAACTCGGCCAAGGTTGTACATTCTTCTTTACATTGCCAAGCGAAAAAATGGGGGTTAAAAATGCAAAGCTCGAAGCCAATATTGTTAGTCGAAGATGACAACTTGGATGCGATGACAGTTGAGCGAGCGCTTAAAGATGTAGGCGTTACAGAAAAACTTGTTCGCACAGCTAACGGCGAAGAAGCGCTTCAGTATCTAAAAAGCGAGAGTGGTAAGAAGCCATACGTCATTCTTCTGGATTTGAATATGCCGAGAATGGACGGTATAGAATTTCTGAAAATCGCCAAAAAGAATGAGGACTTGAAAACAATTCCCGTTGTCGTGTTAACTACATCGAAGGACAAACAGGATATAGCCGAGAGCTTTAGGCAAAATGCCGCCGGTTATATGGTCAAGCCCGCTGATTATAAACAGTTTGTGGAGGCAATCAGAACAATTAACCGGTACTGGACTTTAAGTGAGCTGCCAAATGGGGGATAAAATCATGGAAAATATAAGATACAGCATTTTGTTGATTGAGGACGATAAACTCGACCAAATGGCCTTTATGCGATTAGTGGAAGAAGAAAAGCTTCCATACGATTGCAAAATAGCCGGCTCTGTTTCGGAGGCCAGGACTATATTGGGCCGCGAAGGCTTTGATATTATACTTACTGATTACTCACTCGGAGACGGCACTGCATTTGACATCCTGGATTTGGTTAAGAATACTCCAATTATTGTCGTTACCGGGGCCGGTAGTGAGGAAACAGCGCTCAAAGCCTGGAGAGTTGGGGCTTATGATTATCTGGCAAAGGACGTCGAAAGGAATTACCTCAAGGCTGTACCAATTACAATCGAAAACGCCGTCAAGCACAAGAGGACCGAAGAGAAGCTCCGATTGCTCTCGCAGGCCATTCTCAACACCGACGATAACGTCTATATCGCCGATATGGAGAACAAAATTACCTTCGTAAACAGGGTATTTTGTGAAACTTATGGATATAGCGAAGAAGAGATTATTGGAAAAGACTGCGATATTCTCTGGAAAGAAAATCCTGAAAGTGACAGCGAAAAAAAGACTTATCGGGCCGTTGGCGGCTGGGAAGTGGGCTTCTTCCACAAACGAAAAGACGGCAGTGAATTTCCGGTTTCCCTTTCCAGCTCTGTCATTAAAGATGAAAGCGGAAACGACGTTGCAATTGTCCTGATAGCTCACGACATCTCCGAACGTATCCGGGCGGAGAATGAGCTTAGAACAGCAAATCTGCAATTAGAGAAGAAAAATCAGCTAAAAGATAAGTTTGCTATCACTGTTTGTCGGCAATTGATGACGTTGGCGCCTGAATTCAAGAATGTTATCTCCGACGCACTGACAGGCGCTCTTGGCAAAATCAGTCCAGAGCTGCAGGAAAATCTCGAACAAGCCGAGAAAGGCATTAACAGGTCCGAAAGCATTGTTGGTGAATTTCTTGAAATCTCACAACTTGATGCGGGCGAAATGAAGCTGGAGATGGCTGAACTTAATCTTCGTTCTCTCGTTACAGATGCTGTAAGAGTCCTGTCACCACTTGCAGATGAAAGACACATTGAACTAAAAAGCTTGATGCCCGATTCTGAGCTTGTTATCGAGGCAGACCGTAACAGGATAATTCAGGCGTTATATAATATTATTAGCAATTCAATAGAGTCAATTCCTTCAAATGGCCATATCGCTGTGCGGGCCGAAGATATTGGAAATGAAATTATGGTGAAGGTGGAAGACGACAGCCCGGCTGCTGAAAGCAGCAGGATAGCCGCCAGTTTCAATCGCTTCACACAGATTAGAATGAAGATGCAGCCCGGCAGGGAAGGCCAATCAGCTCTGGGATTGCCGATAGCCAGGGAATTACTGGAAATGCACGGTGGAAGCTTATGGGTTGAAAGCGGCGACGGCCAGGGAAACTGTGTCTGCTTTACCCTGCCAAAGTCTGCTGTGCAGGAGGCAGCTTTTGTGGCACGGCCATCTTGGCCGTGATTTCACGGGCTGGAAGCCCGTGCCACAATCGACAAAAGTATCAACTGGCGCAACTCCGGCCCTTTTGACGGTTCCTTGTTATCTCATGCCTTTCGGCAAAAGCCATAAGAATTATAGCTCAAACCAAATAGCCCTGAAGAATTTTTTGTTTTGGTCAACCAGGAACTTGTTCGGGCACGTTCCGTCATAATTCAATTCCCCCTCCTCGCATTCACCAGGAGAAGATACCTTAACGGCCAGGGTGCCATCGTCACTGAGCAGCAAAAACTTGCCCGAATTTTCAAATGTAACCAGCGCCTCAGGGCTAAAACCGCTTTCATCTGGGCTTAATCTCCGCACCAGTACCGGCGGCGCCTCTTTTTCCCCCGACCAGCGATATAAGACAAACCTCGGCTCTGCGTTACGCGGGCCGGCGATGATAAAAAACGCCTTATGAAAATAGGAATACTCTATGCTTCTTATTCCCAGACCTTCAAAATCCCACAAGATAGGCTCGCCAAAAATTGCCGGTTCACCCCTTTCGATTACCTCCTTGGCATTATTCAGGGCCACGACAAGAGCTTTTACACGCGAGCTTGCTGCGTCAAAGGGGCGGGGGTTCCTGAATCCAATGTAGAGTGTCTGCCCGTCGGGAGAAGCACAAAGACCCTCGATATTAAGCCCATATTGTTTGGGAGCAAGACTTTTACGCTCTTGTTTTGTAAGGTTCGGTGCATCGAATCTGGTGGCCCGACCTAATCCCAGCCGGAGTGCGGGCCCGGTTTTAACCAGATTGTGGATGAGGGTTTTACACGGAATGCCTATGGGCCGGATAGTAACCTTCCCATTCTCGACCTTAACTGACGTGGCGAAAAAACGATATCGGTTCGGCCGCATTTTACCATCCTTGTTTCTACCATGCGAACTTATCCAATAGATGGTATCGCCGAGCATCGTTGCTCCCTCGATGTCGGCCTCAGGATGTTCCGGATAAATATTAAGAAACTCTGTCAGGTCACAGCGGAAAACAGGTAGGCCGGACCCACGGATTTTGTAGACCCTCAGCACGTTGTCCTCATCGTCGGCCACGATGAACATTCCATCACCAACGGCAGCCGCTGTGGAAGCGTCGCTCATTCCTCGATAAATGAGAACTTTTTCAAGCGGCTTGTTATGAGCAGGACGAGCTGTCGCGCGGACTTCATTTTGGAACGGTTCGCAAGATGCCGGCCCGCTGAATATCATCAGAGAAAGCACTATTGTGGACGTAACTTTCATTTCGGACTCCATTTCCACATTGGTTATTGGTAACTTATCAATCACCAGTTACCAATCACTAGTTAACCAGTTCGATACTTCGCTTCATCAAAAAAACCTTTACCAACGCCTCCGCCCTGCGCAAAATCCACTCCACTGTCCCATAATACCATTTTTCGATACGCAATAACAGCCCATTATGAATAAAAATCCTCCTATTTGGCACGCCGCACCCACTCCGTGGACGGATTTTTCTTGAATTGAAGCCTCGGATGTGCTACAATTTATGAAGGTTAATTGAGGAAACAGGGCAAGGGTGCACCAGTAGTGATGAAACACCCGTTTTTTCTTTAATGTCAGGTTGATATCTTGGGTGCAGTCTCTTCCCAATGGCTACATACAAATCAGCCGCATAGCGACTGCGGCGGCTGGCAAATACTATGTTAGGAGAGATGTGGTAATGGATAAAAAAATAGAAAAAAACTATCGAAATCGTATTTTTGGATTCCTGGTGGTTCTGTCAATTGTCAATTGTCAATTTTCAATTTTCAATTGCAAAGCCGAGGGGCGTCCTGCGGAAAAAACGGCCAGAGAGAAGCTGCAAACAAGGGTTACAATCAGCAGCACAGACACACCCATCGAGAAAGTGCTGATGGATTTGGCCGACCAGGCGAATATTGACATTATCAAAAGCCCCAAGGTTACCGGCAATGTTACAGTCAAAGTAACCAACGTCCCTCTTGAAGAAGCCCTGACCAACATTCTTGCCGTGTATAATTGTACATACATAGCCACGGAGAATATGGTCAGGGTCGTGCCGCTTCCTGAGATGGCTGATATAAAAGAGCCACAAGTCACGAGAATTTATAAAATCACTTACGCAGATGTTGAAGAAGTTCATACCGCTTTGGACAAGTTCAAGTCGGGCAAGGGCGAAATAGGCATCAACAAAGGCACCAGCCATATAATAGTTACGGATACCGAAGACAAAATCAAGGCTATGGACAAATTTATCGAGCAAATAGACCACATAACCTCGCAGGTACTCGTCGAGGTAAGGTTCTATGATGTAACCACAAAGGAAGGATTCGAATTAGACCCACGGTGGCACGTTGGCCGCAATGCCCCATACACCGCCGACACTATCCTCCTGCCGGCGGACGAAGTAACGGAAATTGAAGTTGGAGAAAGGACAGATGCATTCACCGAGAAAGGAGTGGAACAACCTCAGTCGATGTACTATCCCTGGCCCACGCCCTCAAAACCGCCCTTTTCGTGGTGGGAAAATGATGATATTCGAGACACGACGTCCTTAGTACGTGAGGGTTGGCAATCCGGCAGAACGGAGACGGAAGCCGTGTATGACAAGCCTCCGCTAATAATGAGTAACTGGCGAAGGAAACCCTTTGCGGGTGGCTCTTTTGACCGTATCACAGGCGGCACTCTGAGTTTCGGTGTTCTAAACGGTGCCGTCGATGTAGATTTGGCCTTAAGCATTCTCCACAAGCAAATTGGGGCCAGGCTTCTTGCCAATCCTCGAATCCTCGTACTCGATAATGAACCTGCCAAATTCGAGATTGTTCGCGAATACCCCTATAGGGAGTTAATACAGGTGTCCAGGGAAGACCCTATGACGTATACGGACTTTAAAAAAGTCGGCGTTGACCTTAAGGTTACTCCCCATATTGCCAGGGATGGGATGCTGAGATTAAAGATTGAGCCCGAATTTAGTGTGCTGGTAGGCCAGGATATGTATGGTGTGCCGACTGTTGACGCCCGACGCGTGGATACAACAGCAATGATAAAGGATGGCCAGACTATCGCAATAGGCGGCCTACGCAAAAGACACGTTACCAAAGATATTTCCAAAGTACCGGTGCTTGGCGATATGCCGCTTCTCGGAGGTCTGTTCAACTCTGAAACCGAATCGGTAGCGGTCAACGAGCTTGTCGTCTTTATTACTACCACAATCATTACCGAGCCCACGCTTTCAGAAGGCGAGAAAAACCTGCTTGATGAGACGAAGTTTACTACACCGAGCTTCGAGAAAACCAAAATCGAGAAAGGTGAGTTCAAGAAAACTAAGATTGACAAAACTGAGAGCGAGAAAACCGGGGCCGAAAAACTTGACATAACAGAGACACTCGACCTGTTATTGAAAAAACTGGGGCCGTCCGGCGACTAATACCAATTTTACTTATTAATTGCCGATGTCGGATTTGTCATTCCCGCGAAACTTGTCCTGAGCAAAACCTGCACTGAGCTTTGCCTGCCCTGAGAGTAGCCGAATGGGTCGAAGTGTCGAAGAAGGAGCGGGAATCCAGGTTTCAGGCTAAAGTGAAAAGATATTCCAAAACTTTAGGCACTTCATACTTTAGGCACTTTAGACACTTTCTTCGAGTTGGTCTTTGTTTGATATGGGCTACAATCCTCTTATACCCACCATCTCACCCGGAATCAGCTTCATTCCAGGCGGAATCTCAATCAGCATGGGCCGTCCCCATTGAGGGAAGTTCGGATTTCGCCACAACCGCGCCGGCATTTGTTCAACAGCCGGACCAATGTATGTCACCTCAGACGGTCCTTTCTGTGGCCGCTCGCTGCCTTTGACAACTTCCACACGTTTTCCTATCTTAAGTTGGCCCACCACAGCTTCGCTGGCATAGGCAATTATCACACGGGGCTTCTCCTCTGCGATACTTAGTATCTCTACGCCCTGCATAACTGCCTCACCAACCCTGCTCGGAATGTCGCTGACATAGCCGTCGCATGGAGCCGTTAGGACCACTTTTTCGCGCCTTGCCCTCAATACATCCTTCCGCCGCTCTAAAGCCTCCTTCGCCAGGTCTATAACGCGTTGGGCCTCGTTCGGGTCGGTCCCGGTAACGGGGAAACAATCCTCATACTTCTTTTTCCGCTGCTCAGCTTCTTCCAACAACTTCTTATATTTGTCCAGCACCCCCTTGTCCCGCTCAATCTTCCTCGCCAGATCGTCGCGGTTTTCTTTCATTTCTTGCAGCTTATTATATGTGGAAATATCCGTTCCCAATTTAGCCTGATTCTCAAAGGTAAATCTTCTGATTGCCTTATTTCTCTCTTCGAGCATTGCCTGGTCATTTTCAAGGATTGCATTAGCATCGACAATGCGGGCCGTGGCCGCAACTACATCTGCGGTAAATGCACGCATTTCAGCCCACCATTCGGAATCACGATTGAATACTTCGGCTACATAGTTTTCACGCAGTTCGGTTAACTGCGCCTCCACAAGGTTTATGTCTGCTTGTATAGTTGCCATTTCGGCATCTATGCGTTCATCATCGAGTACCACACTGAGAACCGCAACTGTGTCACCCGCCTTGACTTTACCAAACAATTGGACGGGAACGCTTATCAGGCGGGCCCTGCAGGTAGCAGCAACTTGACGCACTTCGGGTCGAGCTAAGCCTACTACTTCAAAACGCGCTGCCCGGTGGCGAAACAGTCCGACTACGCACAGTACAGCCCCCAACCATACCAGCACAGGCAGAGCACGCAGATATAATCGACTTCTTCGGGAGCTTATTCTTCCCATACCTAATCTAAACCTCCAGTAACTGTTCCTGCATCGTCAGGTTGACATTCTCGATACCCTCGATTTTTCGCAGTTCGCTCAGCATCAGCTCATTTTTTTCCGCATTTCGTATCATCAACTGGTAGGCGTACTCGACCGCGGGGCTGCCAAAGCCGCTCTCTTGCGACGATATGAGCGTGAAGTTGCCGCAGAAGTGCTTCAAGATGCCCGGAATTGGGTGTTTAGGGTCAATATGACCTCTAAGGGTGAACCGCAAAAAGCCGTTGTGGGGCTCATGGGTGCCAAAGCTCGTCACATACAGGTATATCACTATCAAACTCAGAACGGTGGTCCCGATAATAGCAGTGCCGTAAAGTTGGGAGCCGGTCGCCATACCGACCACCAGCGTGCAGAAAATAAAAGCTATATCGCGGGTGTCCTTGATGATGTTACGAAATCGTATAAGAGCTAAAGCCCCCATCAGCCCGACAGCGGTAACGATGTTGTTGCCGATGACCGCCATAACCATTGCCACAACCACGGTTATTATAATCAGCGCCTGCACGAAATTCTTTGAGTAGGACAGGCCGCTGTGCGTGGCGTAATAAACCCAGGCTATAACCTGGCCCAGAATAAACGCCAGCAATAGAGACAAAAGGATACTCTCGGGACTAAAGGCCCCTCCTGTCAAGGGTGTTACTTCAAGGTTTCTAAAACTTTCTATAAAACTGTCCATAATTACTACACCGATAATAATTGTGGTCCACAGAACCCCAGCGAACAGGCATTCGTTACTGAAGTGGCATATTTCGAAAATGAATCCTGACGTAGGCTTAAACACCCGACCATTCGGCCCAACCATGCCGGGTAACGGGCCGTAAACTTAATTTCCAGAATCACGCCGCCCCAGGATATGGGATGGGGCTGCCAGCCTTGGCCGTTAAACAATACCCTGGGCTCTCTGGTAACATTATAGCACAGCTCGCGGTCAAAGGTTACCCGAACCCTGTTATGTGAGCTGTCTTCGTATGCTTGACGCATGTAGCGAATCAGCACCACAGGTTTGGCATTAATGCTGTCCATATACAACTGAAACTGGTTGAGCGTGTTCTCGTCGGTACTATAATCTTGAGGCGGAAGAGATGAGCCGGAAAGCAATGCCGCTACATCCTGGTTCCTGACACGGGCTCGGTTCTTGATAATAATAGTGTTCAGCCGGCGTTTTATCTCGAAAAAGCGGGGATAACCCGGTTCGTCGGTATAACTGCGGATACGCAGCTTGAAGCGGTTTTTGTGTCCCCGCAGGCTTTGTCGGCACAGCAGCATATTCTCTGAGTCCAGGTAGAGACTGACAATCGGATAGGCCCTGTCTCGTCGTAATTTGCTGTAACGGTCCAGTTGCAAGTATGGCCGGATAAACTCCGAAACCGCCGCCGCCTGTATCTCGTTGATTCGATACTTTATTTCATGACGGCAGAATAGAGTACGGTCGACCGGCTTGCCCGGCACTTTTACGGTGCTCACTTGCGCGGGCGCTGCGGATGCGCCCCTTTTCTGCCGGGATGGGCCGTGGACCGCTTCGACCTTGCCGGTTCCTGGATGCGATGTCTGTTCTACTGATTTACCTTCAAGCATATCAGCCTTCGCTACTGAGCTAATCAACAATCAAGAAACCAAAATTGTTAAGTCTATTTATTTCAGATACTTATAGCTCTTGAGACCCTTTATCGGACACTCACATATATGTAAGATGCGTAAAACCCACCTTCTGTTCCGTCAATTTACCATAAAACCATGTTGTCGGGTCTCGTAACCTTACGTATTTTAACATATACAGGGTAGTTAAGTCAATGCTTTTTTTTGACACAATACTATCCCGAAGATTTCGGGGAAATTTTTCAGGACTGCTCGCAAATCCTGATTATCAAACCACCTTTCTCAAATCGAGCATTTTATCGGCACCTCGGGGAAATCCGGATGAGTTACAATCGGCCAACAGCTTGGCCCAGACCTTGAAAAGCTGCGTCGTTTTGTTTCTTAATCCTATTAGTTTTCGGGCGGTTAAGTCGACAGGTTGTGCACTTCTGAGCTTGCATTCCTTGACAGTGGTCGCTAAAAAGCTTAAAGTGTTCGGCGTTTTGCGTTTCAGTGTATTTGGAGTTTATTGTAATGGCCAAAAAGAATCAGTGTGATAAGTGTACGGGACTGTGCTGCCGGTATTTTGCTTTGCCGCTCGATACACCGGAAGACAAGGGGGACTACGACGATATAAGATGGTATCTGTGCCATAAAAATATAACGGTGTTCGTAGAGGACGGCGATTGGTATATCAATATAAAGAACAAGTGCAGGCACCTCTCGGAAAAAGACTATCGATGCAGGATTTACAATAAAAGGCCGAGGATTTGCAGGCAGTATAGTCACAAGGACTGCGATTACGTTGAGGGCGAATATGACTTCGA
>DUZJ01000043.1 GCA_013349615.1 Planctomycetota bacterium
GTCATCCAGCCATTTCAAGCTGTTGCTGACGTCAATCCACGCTTCGTCACATTCGGTAAGAATCGTCCGGACACGTCCTGTGCGGGCATCACCTGTCATAACTTTATTTGTGTTTTGCAGGCGATTGAGCTGCTGCAGGACTATTTCCTGTGAGTTTTCCACCCATTCCATTTTTGGAATGTAGTGGTTGCGGGGGTCGCCAGGGACCTCGAACCATATCGTTTCTCCTCCGCTGGAGCTTATCACGCCAATGCGACAGGCGGGATTTGTCTCGCCAACCTTTGGATATTGAAACGTAGTAATTTTCGGGTAAAGAGAATCCGTATAGTTTATGAGATGGAAATCACGCACCCCGTTGGTATCAAATTGCCAGTAGGCGATGGAGTTGCCGTCGGGGCTCCAGCGGAATCCGTCCCGCAATCCGAATTCTTCCTCATATACCCAGTCGGACGTAGCATTGATAATGGTGTCCGAACCATCCGTCGTCAATTGCGTGATATGACAATCATTGAGGTCCTGGACAAAAAGGTTTTTCTCACAGACATACGCGACGCGGTAACCGTCCGGCGAAAACTTCGCGAACATCAGTGTCGAAGGTTTGGCATCGGCGCCGAGTTTATACAAATCCCAACTGTTCATGTCAATGACCCAGTAGTCTCCTCGTGTGTTCCTGCGCCAAACGCGTTCGGTATTTGTGAAAATCAGCAGTTTTTTACCGTCCTCCGACCAGGAGTATCCATCAATCTCCAGCGGTTCCGATTCATCCGGCGGGACAAGACGCGTAGAGGAAACCATGATTTCGCGGCTGCCGGTCTCCGGGTTGTAGCGTACAATATCCTTGCCACCCTCTTGAGTATCTGAATCTTCCAAAGTTGTGTACCCGGAGCCATTTTCTAACCAGCGAGCCGGTCCGAATTTCTCAGCTTCAAACTCGTTGGAGTCAAAAATCCTCTCGAGATTCAAATATCCGACAGACTGTAATTTACCGGATTGAATGTCAGGTTTGCTGATAGTACAACCTGCCGCTGCAAGCAAGCAAACAGAGAACATTATCTTTATTGATTCCGTCTTCATCACTGCTTACCTCATTTTGCAGAAGGCTTCCTGCTGACCAACACTTTTCCATCAGGTTCGATAGTCAGGTGGTCGTCTTCTTTAATAGAATAAAAGTCCTTCTCGGCCAGCACCACAATAGGCAGGGCTTTATGGTACAGCTCGTCTGAGACAATACTGCCCAGCGCTAAAATCGGGTCCACTTTAAGGTTGACGATGGCCGCCGGGGCCACGTCGGTTTTGATGCTTTCCATCAGGGTAGCGCTGGAGGTGCTGGAGCCTTTGCCGCGCGGAAATACGAATACCCGGCCTGTAACAACCGCTCCTGAACGCTGCAGACGGCGGTCGATAATCTCTCCGGTACTCAGGTCCAAGCCGCCCCAGAAGCTCAAAGGCTCTTTGGAAACAAGAGCCGTACCTTCGGCTGAGCCTGAAACTATCGGTCTTCCGACAAGAGTTCTTTCCATTATACTAATGTTTCCTTTCGGTATATATGTCCCTTGACGGCAGAGGCGATACATTCGGCCATACTGCCAAAGGCAACCTGTACGCCCAGCTCGCCCGGCGCATAGTAAGCACACTTACCTGAATTTGTCATAATAACCTTTGTATCCGGAGCGACCATCGGCGTATGAAAAACGCAGGTGTCAAGTGTAATCTCGACGCCAAAATCAGTTAGCACATCGAGAAAGTCGCTTCTTTGCAGCAGGGCATAAGATGTCTGGCAGGAAATAACAATGACTTTAACATTTGGGTGAAGCATTTTGCCTTTTTCAGTTTGGGCCCGGATGAGCCTGGCCAGTTCACGAAACTCGTCGAAGGAAAAATGAGGGCAGCCTAACACGACCAAATCAAGCATATCTGCCTCCTTAGCTGTGGATAAGTCTGCCCTGGATTTTTGCAAATCAGAGAGGCGAATGTCGATAACTTGTTCTGGTTTGCCGCCCTGGAAAGCTTCCTCTAATGTATTCGCTTCCGGCGTTAAGCCGATAGCGTGAAAGAGAGCCACCTCGCCGGAAGAGGCTGCCGCCGCGCATAAAGCCTTCAGTTGGTCACTGGAAGCATCAACAGGAAGCCCTTCGATAACCGGAATCTTGTCCTCAGCCTGGGAGCCTACGAGATGGCCCAATGTTGCAAAAAAAGCATTGTTCCGCATGATGGCGGGAGCAATATCTATAAGCCGCAAAAGAATCTGGGCTTTGCGGTTTTCTTTGAGATGAAGCCCACACCTGGGGACCCTGCCCGTTATAGCGGCACAGATATCTATAAAATCTCCATATCTATTGGTTCTGGCCCCAAGGACCGAATTGGCATAGCAGATAGCGTTGGATTCGCCCCAGGCGATTTGTTGGCCAAACCTGGGCGTTAAGTAACTTTGATATGGTGCGCAAGTCCAGGTAGGAATACATTCCATATCTGTATATGCTTTTGCCTGCCTGATGGCTTTGGCGGCAAAGTCCTCATTGACTCCAAATCGTCTCCAGTTCTGGAGGTCGAGCGGCCCCATATTCAAGGTCGTTGGGATGCAAACTTTCGCTCCTTTTACCGCCAGCGTCTCGGCAAATTCCAGGCCTGTTTCGCTGAGCAGTCCGCATCCATCTATATGGGCCTGGCTGACATCCATCATTTCGGGCGCGCTCTGTACCTCGGCCATTCTTACGAGGATACGCATTGCCATCCGGGCAGCTTCGCCGTGTTGACCATCCAGAAGTTGTTCATCTCGTATGCTCAACTTCACTGACATTGCTTTTCCTGCGCCGGGCTGCGGCAATCAGAGCTTGTGGTCTGATGGTTTCAAGCCTTTTTTATGCCCGCCCATACCAATCCGATTGGGATTATACTGGCCGACTAAATCGACCTCGCTCCTGGCCGGTATCTTATCTTCCATACCCATCGCCCAGTAGCAGGCGTTCACGAGAAGACGACGGAAACCCTCGCTCTTTAAGTCGCCGCCATGCCCCATCGTCGTAGTGAAAACGCGAGCAGTTTTGCCTTTTGTACCTGTGTAGGTCTTCAGCCAGGCTACGGGCACCAGCTTCTTCGTCGTGTGGGGTTTATCTTTTGGATTCATACCCACGAGCACTTGTCCCATTATCAACGGCTTGCAGTCACCGTGCAGCGTGGTAATACCATACACATCCGATGGCCCCCAGATATCTTCACAGCCTTTGACGATGGGATGGTTTTCCATACCTTTTGCGATGAGTCCGCGCGTGCTTTCTCTTTGGTGATGTCCGTAATGGTTAATCCAGGTTTCACCAAAAACCTGACGTCCATAGCCGCCTTTGAACTCATTGTTTTGAAAGCTGTATTTGGCGTATGGGCTGTCCCTGTGCCTGCGGTAATTGAACGCATGTGTTGACGTTCTCAATCCCATGATAGGCTTGCCCGAGTCGGTATAATCAATAATGAGCTTCATCTGCTCATCAGGCAGCTCCCGGAAACGCAGGAAAAGCACCATCAGGTCCGCCTTCTTGAGGGCCTTGAGGCCGGGGATGTTATCGACTGTCTGCGGGTCGATTTCGCCGGTCTCCTTATTGATGGCAAAGAGCACCGTGCACTTGAAGCCGTGGTGTACAGCTAAAATCCTGGCGAGCTGAGGCATTCCATCTTCCGAGCGGTATTCCTCATCGCCGGTAACAAGAACAATGTGCTTGCCCTTGCCCGGGCCTTTCCTGCCCTCGAAAACGACCCAGGGGTCGTCAGCTTTGGCCGGGTTGTCCAATGTGCAGACTAATCCTGCCAACACCAGGGCCCAAAGCCCAATTGCATGTTTAGTTTTGTTCATGTCCGCCTCCTTTCATTTTAATTAGTCGTTACGGTTGATTGTCTGATACGTTTGTTAATATAACATACCTTGCTTGATTTCGCAACCAAACTTTTCCTGAATAATTGGCCCGGGGTTATGTATTTGTCGAGGCTTGCCTGAACGTGTTGGTTTTGGTACTATCGCTGCCGGAAGAAATATGACTTGAGCGGTCGGGCGCATAACCGGGATGTTGCTAACTACATCACCTTCCACCGAATCAGCAGGGGCGGTTCGCGAACCGCCCCTACCATGGCTGACTCGGTAATACAAGTACGGCCGGCCCAAAAAGCGAGGTTTGGCCGGAATTAATTGTATTGCCGCCGAAGACTTGCTATTATGGAAAAGCTAAAGTTTGGCAGCGTAGCTAAACAAAGGTTAAACAGGAAATGTCGGTTCAGGACCCCGCTTCGCGGGAACATAATAAGGAGTAGGAACATTGCTTAAGATAGGAATTGTGGGTTTAGGATTTATGGGGCAAATGCACTATCGGTGCTGGAAGGCAAGGGACGATGCACAGATTGTGGCGATTTGTGATGCGAACAAGCATATCATTGAAGATTCGAGAAAGGTTGTGGGGAACATCGAAGGGGCGGAAAACGCCATTGATTTCACCAAAAGCAATATCTATCACGACTTCAAAAAAATGCTGGCAGAAGAAACACTGGACGCAATCTCGCTTACCCTGCCGACATATCTGCATGCCGCATGCACGGCAGAGGCGCTGGAGTCCGGAGTAAACGTTTTGTGTGAAAAACCGATGGGCTTGAATTTAGCTGAGTGCGACAGTATGATTGCCGCCGCCAAATCCAGCGGGAAGGTACTGCAAATCGGACATTGTGTGCGTTTTTGGCCGGAGTATGCCAAGACAAAGGAGATTGTGTCGGGCGGTGAGTACGGCAGGGTGTTAGCGGCAACCTTTCAAAGGTTGAGTGAGGTGCCGACCTGGAGCTGCGATAACTGGATAATGAACGAGCAGCGCAGCGGCGGGGTTGTGCTGGACCTGCATATTCACGATACCGATTTTGTGCAGTACATGTTCGGTATGCCGCGGGCCGTATGCAGTTTCGCCGGCAAGGACGGTAAAGGAAGACTGGCTCACGTTGTCACGCAGTATCTCTACGATAACAATAGTGTGATTACCGCCGAGGGGGGGTGGGCAATGACGCCGGCATTCGGTTTCGAGATGAGCTTTAATATCGTGCAGGAAAAAGCGACGATTGTTTACGATTGCACACGAGAACCGGCTTTTAAGGTTTGCCCCGCCAAGGGTGAGGCATTCACACCGGAGGTGCAGCAGGGCGACGGGTACATATTGGAAATCGAGCATTTTGTGCGGGCGATAAAAGGAGAAAAAATAACACCCGTCACGACCCTGGAAGCGTCCCGCGACTCAGTAAGGATTGTGGAGGCGGAGAAGCAGTCCATACAAACCGGTAAAATCGTACCCATCGAGTAAAAGGAACAAGAAGTGTAAGAACCAATCATAAGTTATGGAGATAATGATTATGCGTACATGTAACAATTGGCCGGTATCGGTTTGTAGCTGGTCACTAAAGCAGGATGTACACGAATTGGCCGAATCCATGAAAAAGCTGGACGTTGGATATGTAAATCTGGCGGTGAGGCCGGCGCTGCAGCAGGGAGGAGAAAAATTCCTACAGGCGGTACGCGAGCAGGATTGGACAATAAGCAGCGCCATGATAGACTTTCCCTGCGAAGATTATTCGACACTGGAGAGTATCAAAAAGACCGGCGGAATTGGCCCGGACGAGCATTGGGATGAGAATCGCGAGCTGGCATTGGGAGCTATAGGCGTGACTGCGCAGCTCGGCGCCAAGTACGTACTGATGCACGCCGGTTTCATCGACCATACACAGCCGGAATACGCTAAGAAATTTTATGACCGCATCCGACTTTTGGCCGATGCTGCAGCAGAAAAGAACGTAAAGTTTCTTATGGAGACCGGACAGGAAACGGCTGAAGAGCTAAAGCATTTCCTGCAAGAGTTGGACCATCCGGCACTGAGAGTGAACTTCGACCCGGCGAATATGATTCTTTATGACAAGGGCAATCCGCTCGAAGCAGTGAAGGTTCTGGCGCCGTGGATTCGGCACATCCATATCAAGGACGCGCTGCGGACCAAGACGCCGGGGACGTGGGGCGCTGAGGTCCCCTGGGGCGAGGGTGAAGTGAACAGTGATGCTTTCTTAAGAACCTTGAAAGAGATTGGTTTTAAGGGGGCGCTGGCCATTGAACGGGAAGCCGGGGACGACAGGTTTGGCGATATCAAAAAGGCTGCGGAGAGGCTGAGCGCTTTCAAAGGCTGAAAGTAAAATATATCACAGGCAATTTTGTGTTTGAACAAACAGTGTCAGCTTTCTCAGCGCCGACACAGGTATTACGAATATGGAACCGTCAAAAGTTGCTTTAAGTTTTGGTGCGCACCCGGATGACGCGGAATTCTTCTGCGCGGGGACACTGGCTCTATTGCATCAAAAAGGGTGGCAAATTCATATTGCAACGATGACTCCGGGTGACTGCGGGACGATTGAATATACACGCGATGAGATTAGCAACATACGCCGGGCCGAAGCGACAAAGGCAGCGGCCATTCTTGACGGCCAATATCACTGCCTCGAATGCGGCGATATCTTTATTATGTACGACCGGCCGACACTGCTCAAGGCCATCGAGCTGCTCCGGAAACTAAAACCTACTATCGTTTTTGCGCTGTCCCCGGAGGACTATATGGTTGACCATACTACGGCAGGTAAATTAGCTATGACGGCGTGTTTTGCAGGTGGAGTTCGCAATGTAGAGACCGAGGGCGTTGAGTCCTTTGAGCCGGTGCCTTATCTTTATTACATGGATCCGGCAGAGGGTAAAGATATCTTCGGCAACGACGTCCGGCCACAGATGGTTGTGGATATAAGCTCGGCTTTTGAGACCAAAGAAAAGATGCTTTGCTGTCACGAGAGCCAGAGAAATTGGCTCAGAGCGCATCACAATATGGACGAATACGTGGCATCCATGAAAAGGTGGACATCGTCACGTGCAAGTTTGATAGGCGTGCCATACGCCGAAGGTTTCCGACAACACCTCGGGCATGCCTATCCCCGGGACAATATACTCAAAGCAGAATTGGGGGAATTGGTTCACTTAGTTTGAGGAGAGGCCGGTTATGGCACGGAAATTGAGTATCTTAGCGCCCGAGTGGTGGGATTACACGACGCTGGACGACCGGATTTTAGATGATGCAGCAAAACTCACTCCCGAAGATATGCTCGCTCTTTCGCGGGAAGGTTTCCGTGTGGTCTTTTACGATACGCTGGAGGATTTCTATCTTGCGGAGGCCCTGGAATATATCAACGCCTGGCGGCAGGCGACACCGGATAATCCGGTGGGGATTTGCGGGCCAATCGGTCCCACCGAACAATTGCCGCTGGTGGCCAGACTCGTTAATGAGCTTGAGCTGGACCTGAAAGATGCGCACTTCTGGGGAATGGATGAGTGGTATATGGATGGCAAAGAGGTGGATGAAAACCATCCGCTGTCATTTGCGAGGTCCGACAGGGAGCTTTGCTTCAACCGTGTCGATAAAAAGCGGCGTATGCCGGAATCGAATCTGCATTTTCCCAAAGCCGACGTGACCGAATATGTCCGAAGCTGGGAAGGGGTCAGGTGTGCGATTATGCAGGGCGGACAGGGTGATATAAAGCACTGGGCGTTCAACGACCCTGTCAAGAGGGAAAAACCATACGACCAGGTGCCGCCATCTCCCCGGGAATATGGCCGGCTCTCTACGCGGATTGTCGACCTTCATCCGGTAACCGTTATGCAGAACGCCCGAACCAGCGGCGGTGGAGTGGTAACCGGCGTCCCGACAAAAGCGATTACAGTCGGGCCGGTCCAGACCTGGCAGGCCGAATCGGTCTCCATCTGGCAAGCGGGCACACACGACAACCCGTTCGGGATGCGGCTGACCACGCTAATGATCGGCAGGAAAATAACAGACAGCTCGGTGCCGATGTCACTGTTGGCAAATCATCCCAACGTGCAGTTTAATTTTTACAGGCCGGGTATCGGCACCTGCACGGTTGAAATGCATTAAGCCGCACTACCCGTAAAAAGACGCATGTTATAACTTGTGCAGCATCCGCACAGCTTCTTTTACAACAAGCGCAGCCGCTCGAGGACCGAAGGGGCTGCTCCTGATTTCATATCCGCCTTCCAGGTACAGATGTTCCGGCGCCAAATAGCCGGCCGCACCGTTACAGTGTGTAATCACAAACGTATGCTTGTAGGGCGAAGCAGCTTTAATCGCAATACCGATTTCCGTAAGCACTTCACAGCCAATACCTACAAAGGCAACGTCCGCTACTCTCGCAGCTATTATATTCAGTGAAGTAGGTGGGTAATCCTTCTTTGCACCGGCTTCATCTCGTGGTTTACCGGGAAGTTCGAGCGTTGTAACAGAACTCTTGATTTCTCCACCAGAAGAGGCTTTCTCAATATCACGGAAAACGTGCACTACTTCTTCGCCTAACATCGTGCCCAGCAACACAGGCTCCGGGACCCAGCCGGGCTCGGTGTTGAACGAAGGAAGCACCCTGAACCACGGGTCGATATTGCCGGAGGCCCCGGCAAATGCCGGTGCGATAGTGCCTTTACCGAGAATCTTCTCGACAAACTGCTCGGCGAATCCAAGGACATCGCCGCTGATTTTTAAGTTCCTGCCGCCTAAGCAGGTTGCGTGTGTCGCATAGTCAAAAAGTGCCGCAATAACGGTGCCATCGGGCCTGGCGACTTTCATAACCAGAACTTCCTTGTCGGTCGGACCATAGGGATTGCGACCCAAGTGTATTGCACTCTCTCCGTCGGCGCTGATTTTCAACTCACGCCGATTAGCTCCAACCGGGCTGTGCCCGACGCCAATGCCTGTACGAACCTCACCAACATTATCAAATGCTCTGCGAATTACTTCTATTAACCTGGCCTTTAAGCTCTCCGTATATTCGAGATTATTAGGGTGGCCTTTTTTCTTATCAATGGTCAGGCTCGGCCCAGCGTGTGTGTGAATTGCGCTTAGAAAGAGTTCAGATGGCTTGAGTTTGAACTCGTCCAAGATAGCTTTCCGCAGAGGCTTAGCTGTTCCGGCATAGAAACCCAGCAGGTCGGTTGAAACCAGTACCAGCCGTTTGCCGTTGTTCTCAAATATAACTACTCTGGCCGATAGTGGGTCGTGAACGTCTTTAGATAATGCTGTTCGACTCCCATAGCCTGCCATTTTGACCGGTTTTTCGGGGGTAATATCAATTTTTGCAGCCCCGGCACGCAGAATTTCCCTACTTTCCCCGGATTGTACAGGGGAAGTTGTAAGCAAAAGGGTAATAAGGACTATGACCACTACAGCGGTTCGCATTAGTGAAAAAGTCAACAATTTTCTCATGGCGACCTCCTTTTATTCAATGAGCCGTATTGGCCTAAATAATAGCCTCTTCCAACAGAGTTTGCAAGCACTTCTAACAGGGTCAAGATTAGCAGCATTTTTTTGCCTTTGAAATTGGCTTTGTTTGGCTTTGTATTGGGTTTGTATTGGGTTTGTTTTGGCATTTTATTGGCTTTAATTGGGTTTGATTGGGTTTGAATTGGGTTTGAATTGGGTTTGTTTTTCCCACGTTCACCAGGTGTCCATTTTTCGTAATCCCTTGTTATTACTTTATTTATGTTCATTTGGTCTTTTTGGAAATTGGGTTTGTTTTGCAAAAAAAGGTGAATTTGTAGAGCTCTCTCTACAGTTGTAAAGATGCCAAGACTGGCAAAATTCGAAATCCTAAGCTCTAAATCCGAAACAATATCAAAATATAAATGACTAAAACTCAAAACTTTGCCTTGATTGCCAAATAAAAGGTTATGTGGGTGTATCTGCTGATACGAAAACGTGCGGGACTCCGCTTTCGGAACGAATAATCAAGCCACAGAGCTCACAGAGAAGCCTTATGGCTAAAAACTACGAACAACGAACTATCAACTAAACATGCCTACATGTTTGCATTATACCAAACTCGGTCAGAATGTTCAATGAAAATCGAACTTTGTTAAGAAATATTTCGAGAATGAGTAAATGAGTGTATGCGTAAATGAGGGGAGGTATAGAAGAGCACATCCATGCTTCGCTCCTTTGGAGCTACGCAGGACAAGGAGAGCATAAAGGATTTAACCAACAAAACAATGACCAAAAAAAGTGCTTTTTTACCGCAGATTGCTACGGTTTACAAACGGCGGAATGTACCAGATTATAAAAAACGGCAAATCTTTGCGGATTTATCCACAAACTAATATAATATACAAAGTAAAAAATCAACTCATTTGTTTAAAAATCTATGGAACAAGATAAAAATAAAGAAGAAAAAGCTATTGGCTTTATAACTAAAGCTTCTGCTGCATATTGTGATAAATTTCCACTACGATCAGCAATACAGGCCATTCCGTATCTGGGAAGTTCACTTGATACTATGTTGGCTGGACTCGGGGCTAATTATAAATACAAACGCCTCGAAGATTTCATTGCTGTTCTTAATAAAAGACTAAGTAACATAGAAAAGAATGTGAATATAGAACCAAGCGAACCTTTATTTGATTTTATGATGCAAATTTTTGATCAAGTCTCACGAACACGCTCAAAAGACAAAAGGAAAAAATTTGCAAATCTTGTTGCCAATCAAGTTTTAAAACGATGTGATTGGGACGAAGCAGAAGCAGCATACCGATTAATCAGCGATTTATCTGATATAAATATTCAGGTATTAGATTTAGCCATAACAATCGGACATCGCAAGCACCCTTTTGAAAATATTGTTAAAGTTACCGATGGGCTTTGTCCAGTAACAATTTCCGATAAATGGGCTAATGATAAATATTCATCTAGGCAAGCCACTGATCTAAGGCCACATTTCCCATCCCTATCTCAATCTGCATTTCAGGTGATATGCTCAGAATTAGAATCCAAAGGCTTATTGCGGGATAGAGGCCTTGACTATGCGGATCGAAGACATATGGAGGTTTTTGTTGCTACTGACCTAGCACAGTGGTTAATTGATTGGATTTCTGAGTCCATCCACAGGTAAGTCATCAGATAAGAACTTGTATAAAAAAGAAAGAGAAAAGTTTTAGAATATTTTCCACAAAATTAACTCGACGAGTCCGAGCAGTAATAATATGGAGGAACCCCGATTACTCCCACCAACATGCTGATGGTGGTTGTAAATAACATTCCAACCAATGAGATGCCATTATTGCGAAATCTACAAAATCGACCTTACAATCTCCATTTAAGTCGCCAAGGACTGGTGCAAAACATTCTGGTACGACAGGTGGGTCACCAGACATTGTATAAACAGAACCATACTGGCCAATGTTAAAAATAATTTTGCTATTTCCAATATTTTCTGGAAATATATTATCAGACCCATTAGGGTCGTACAATGAGGTCCAAATTTTGTCCGTCATATTGTAAAGGAAACTACGGCTACCATCGTAGTGGCCAACTATTAAATTACCATCAATGCCTCGGGCAATTGTATCAGACGCCCCCGGCGCATTGATAGTAGTATAGGTTTGAGTTTCCATGTTATAAATAAAACCACGCCAGCCCAACCCACTCTCCTTGTAACGACCAGTAATATTTCCGCCACTAATCCCAGTTGGGTACAAATGTTCTACACCCGGCTTGCTGAGGGACGTATAGGTTTCTGCAATCATATTGTAAATAAAACCATTCCAGTTATTGCCGTCCCAAGAGTAACCAACAACATTGTTACCATCAATGCCATATGGTTGCATGGAAGAAGTTCCCGGTACATCAATAGTAGTCCATTTTTGGGAAGACAAACTGTAAATAAAGCCATGCCATCGGATATCATAGTATGAACCAACTAAATTATCACCATTGACATCGCGTACTTCTGTGCCCAGTGGACCAACTCCTGGCCTGTCTATTGTAGTATACGCACCCGTTACCAGATTGTAAAGAAGGCCGTAATAAGGTTGGTAATCAGAGTTGTATTTGTAAGAACCAACTATTTTTGTCTCGCTAATACCATTGAGACTTACATTCTCAAGCCCGGGCATGTAAAGATCAGTCCATGTGCCTGCTTCTGCATGATTGATGACAAATATAAGTATTATTGCAAAGAGTACCACTATTGTTTTTTTCATTTTTCTACCACCTAAAAAATTATCGTTCTTTAGCAACAAAAAGGGCATAACTACATCATGTTCATTTAATACCCGCAAATCAGTTTCAACCTATTTTCTTCGTTCATTGCATTACTCCATCAATGAATGCTGGTAATTATATACCATAGAAGCGGTTGAAAAGCAAGGAAAAAAAATTTTAATACCACCAGTACAGGTTTGAGTACATCCCCTACCACAGGGGTAGGGGCTATATAAAAAGGGAAAAAGCAAACATCAAAACCACAAATTACAAATCAAAAATGGATTCCCGCTTTCGCGGGAATGACAGCGGGAGAAGGAATTTAGAATGATGAATTGAGAATGAGATTGCCGGGTCGGATTTCGGGCTCATCGCAATGACCCCGCACCAAACCACGGCAAGAGCCTATTTGGTACGGGGCAGGCATTTTATTTTGGTTCCCTGCCCACACATCAGGTAAGGGGCAAGCTTCGCAGGAATGACAGACTCAGGCAATCGTCAATAACTAAATAGAATTGGTATAAATAAATGGATTCCCGCCTTCGCGGGAATGACAGGGGGAGAAGGAAGTTAGAATTAAGAATTTAGCCCAGTTAGAAAGTGAACAAGGCTAATGCGCCTTACTTCTCACGGGCCGGTGAATGAAGAATTACAGGGGCGAGGAAAGAGAGATAGAAGGGAAAAGGGAGAAGTGATAAGGGAGAAGGGAAGGAAAAAAAGAGAATATCGAATATTGAACAAGGAATAACGAATGATGAAGTCAAAATGGCGGGAAAAAGGTTTAATTTGGTTTTGGAATCGGGTATAATCAGCGGTCAAGAAAATCCGACTACTTTACGGACTTGAAAAGGAGTAAACCTATGAATAATGAAAAACTTTCGAGACGGACTTTTATGCGCGGTACTTCTCTGGCCGCCGCGGGGGCAATTGCAGGTGCATTATCCGGGACGGGATGCACTTCCAACAAGACCTCCAAATCGAAGATAGATACATCGAAGATACTCACTATAACCCGAAGATGGGTTATCGCCGGCTTGGCAAAACCGGCCTGGTGCTCTCCGAGGTCAGCTTAGGCGGTCACGGCTCACTTGGGCTTGAAAACCGAATAGAGGTGCTCGAACGCGCCGCCGAGTTGGGTATGAACTACCTTGATACCAACATCACCGACGAGTGTGAGCTTTATGGCAAGGCGCTTGGCGGCAACCGAAAAAACTGGCACATCGGCTTCGCTTCCTGGCCGCAAAAACTCACCGAAGAATATGAGAAGGAATTATCAAAGCAGCGATTCTTCAACGAAATAGACGGCCGGCTGAAACACTACAAGACCGATATGCTCGACATCTGGCGGCCTGTCGGCGCGACCTGGGGCGAGGGCCAAACCGCGATTCCCACAATGCTTATGGTCAGCCATCGCGTTCTCGATATGGTCGTTGAGGTCTTTGAAAAAGTACGCCGACAGGGCAAGATTCGCTGGCTCGGATTCTCGGCACACAATCCAAAGCTTTTCCATCGTGTGCTCAACGAGTACCCACAATTCTCCGTCATAATCTTCCCATATCTGTTTCTTACCGAAGAGCTCGGGGGGAATAGTCTCCTGAAGCTGGCGAAGGACAAGGACGTTGGAGTGATTGGCCTCAAGCCCTTCGGGGCCGGGACGACTTTCGGGATAAAACCCAGCGAGCTCCATGGCAAGGTGGACAAGAATGCTCACATCCTCGTCAAAAAGATGCTCCGGGAACCTCGCATTTCCGCCGTCATCCCCGGCGTCAATACGACAGAGCAGCTCGAAGAGAACGTCAAAGGCTCATACGAAGGCGATAAACAACTCACCCTCAAGGAAAAAGAAGCCGTCCGCCGATGCGCCGAAAACTACCACGCTAACCTTACTGAAGAGTATCAATGGCTAAGGAATTGGGAAACAGTATGAGGGCGGTTTTGGGCTTTGGTGTCATCGCGGGATGTATACTTCCGGCCTGCTTGTGCTCGTGTAATCCGACGGCGGCCGAAACCGGCCCGTCACAATTCGACGAGACTAATCCGCTGGGCGCCAACGCAGCCTGTTACGTGTGCCATATTACATTCGTTCAGGAAGAGCTAAGTAAGACGCATCTGCGGGCAAAGGTCCCCTGTATCCGGTGCCATGGTCTGAGCGCCGGTCACGCCAACGATGAAGATATTGGCGCCACGCCTCCGGACGTCAGCTTCAAGCGTGACCAGGTCAATGCAATGTGCATCGAGTGCCATAAAAGCCACGATATCGCTGCCGAGGAGCTTGCCGTGCATAAACGGGCGCCGATTTGCACGGATTGCCACGATAGTCACAGAATCAAAAAGCCACAAGTAGCTATGCAAAAGGAGTAGAATTATGCTTAAGTTAGGTATGCACGTAGATAATTGGCGGCACTTCGACGTTACATACGAAGTTCCCTGCCAGTTCGCCAGAGACAACGAGATGGAGTACATCGAGTTCGGTACGATTGACGGGGACTACTTCGTTCAGGCGTTGGGTTATAATCCTCATATCACGCTGCACTCTGACCCGCTGAAACTGAAGAGCTACCTTGACTCGATGGGATTAAAGACCTCTCAGCTTGACGCCGCTTATCCGATGTCGTGTCCCGAGGGCCAGTATCGTGGTATCGGCTACACAATTCGCACCATCCAGTTCGCTAAAGCCCTTGGATGCCCATGCGTGGACACGACCGACGGCGGCCGTAAGCCGGAAGGATATACCGATGATGAAGTGATGGCACTGATGAAGCAGTACTACCGCGTGGTCCTGGAGTGGGCCGAAAGCCACGATATTATTATCAATGTCGAGCCGCACGGACCCTACACGACGAACCCGGACACTATGGAGCAAATCCTCAGCTTCTTCGACTCACCATATCTGAGGCTGAACCTCGATACAGGTAACACCTTCATTGCCGGGCAGGACCCGGTGGCGTTCCTCCGCCGCTTTCGTGACAAGGTTTCGCACTGCCACATCAAGGACGTCAGCGAAGAGCTGGCGCAGGCTGTACGCGGCGGTTTAACCGGTATCCCCACGTCTGTGGTGAGTATAGGCGAAGGCGTCAACGCCGACAACATTGCCGGCTGTATCGAACTGCTCAAGGAAATCAACTGGGATGGTGTTCTGTCCATAGAATCTGAAGCGGCGCCCGGCAAGATTGAGCAAAGCCTTGAGTGGCTGCGCAAGGAAATTGCCCGATAGAACACGGTCTCCGGCATGTGCTAAACGGCCTTTATATTCTATCAGGTATTACCCAGGGATGTCTGTACGTACGCTTCAGGTATTTATTGGCTTCCGGGACGTTGATAAAAGATTCGGTTTTAGGGTCAAGCGTTAGCTTCTGATTTCCGACCCGATACGATATGTTAGCCAGATGACAGAGTAACGCCGAATAATGACCTTGCTCAACATCCGCATTAGGTTTCCTGCGGGTGCGGATACAATCAATGAAATTGTCCTGATGCTCTTTATCTGCCTGCCGGCCATATTCCGAATGAGCTAACTGCCCATTTGAATCGTAGGCCTGCCAGCCGCCGCCATGCCTGCCGACGTACATAAAACCTTCGGTACCCAATACCTCAATTTTGGTACTGCTGAACGGCCAATTGGGAAATTTGTCCGAATCCCTGGTGCTCGACGGCGTCTTCTTCATATAAGGCATCCAAAGAGCCGACTCAGATAGTAGTGTGAATTCGCCATATTCATACGTGGCTAACTGGGTATCCGGAATTTCCCTGCCATCCCGCAGCGCGTTAACTCCACCGGCGCCAGAGACCGTGTCGGGATAAGGTTTGTCGCCGAACAGGTATCTGGCCAGGTCCAATTGATGGACCGCGTCACCGGCTATCGGACCGCAGCTATACTCCCATTGGTTCAGCCAGCGGCGATTCGGATTATAGGGCAGCTTGGGAGCAGGTCCGCACCACATATCGTAATCAAATCCCTCCGGGACAGGACGGCTGGACCCTTTTCTCATCATTGAATGTTTCATCATGTTAAAGACACGGACAAGATAGACTTTGCCGAGTTTGCCGGAACGTATGTACTCGGCAGCTTTTTTCACATAGGGTGCGCTGCGTGTCTGCATACCTACCTGCACAACGCGTTTATATTTTCGCGCAGCCTCAACCATTTTTCTCCCCTCCCAGATATTATGAGCCATAGGTTTTTCCACAAAGACATCTTTGCCTGCCTGGCAGGCCAGGATGGTCCCAAGGGCGTGCCAGTGGTCGGGGGTCGCATTGATGAGGGCGTCGACGCCGGCATCATCAAGAATCCTGCGAAAATCCTGCACCATCTTTGGCTTGCTGTTTTGAGCCTCCTCCACCACGTTTCTCGCTCGCCCGAAGCGTCTGGTATCGGCGTCACAAAGATATGCGACCTTTGCGTCCGGCCTGCTCGCAAACCTCTCAGCAAGGTATGTTCCCCGGCCGCCAAGTCCCATTACTCCAATAATAACCTTCTCATTGGCGGCAAAACTTTTGCTTTTAGGTAACACTGTTAATGCAGCCAGTGTACCCAATGAACCCTTCACAAACTCTCGGCGATTTAGCGATTTCATTTTTTTCTCCTTATTTTTTTTGACGCTGATTTCGCAGATTGCGCTGAAAGATAAAAAATTATTAAAAATCTGCGTTAATCAGCCCTTCGCTTCCTGACGGAAGCTCTGGGTAAACTAATCTGCGTCTAATAATTTGTATCCTCATTCCATATTTCCCGGCTTGTGCCGATGTGCCAATGCTCTTGTCATATAATCATCCAGCAATTCTATTTCAAATTCTTTGGCCATCTCTTCCACACTTATTTTCTCATCTTCGCTGGAAATCAACACTGCACCCAGACAGCCCGGGTCGGTTATTTTCACTTTTGGCCCATATTTGGCTTTGAGTTTCCTCAGGCGCTCCCAATTATAGTCCAGATGCGCCAGGGCACAATCCAGATTGACGTTGGTAACGACAAAATCAAAATAATTAGTGTTGGAGGCAACGACCTGACCTAAAGGATTGATAATTTGAGAGCGTGTTGCTCTGCCGGCAATAGCGCCGACGAAATGACACCGGCAGGAATATGCCCAATATGCCTGCATCAGCCCTCCGTGATACATAGATGAAAAAATAATCAAATCCGGCCCGGCTTTTTTGTACTTTAATCTTAATTCATCAAAGTTCAGGTCGAAGCATATAGCAAACGCGACCCTGCCAAAGTCACACTTAATTATCGGTGCGTCCCTGCCGCAGAGAATGCCGGCTTTTGTGGTTTCCTCTATAACAAGATGATTTTTATTGTAAATACCGGCGACCTTACCTTTTCTGTCGAGCATTACGCTCGAGTTACGCCAGCTCCCGTCCTTGGCCTGGCGGGCCGCTGAGTACACGATATAACAGTTGTTCTCTTTTGCGACTTTGGCAAAGAAGTCCCGTATCTGATTCTTGCGAACTTTATAATACTCCAATCTCTTTTCGAGACTGAAACCAGACGGCCTATCACAGGCTTCCGGGACAACGATTAAATCCGGCCGGTCCGGCAAGACCTGTGCAAACCTGTTCCGCCAGTGTGCTATCATTTTCTCAACTACTTTTTGGGGAGCCGTGTTTGAGTTTACCGATAAGGAACCGGCCCCGATTGTTGCTATCTTGACATAGCTTTTTTTCTTCGACCTCCTCGATACGTGTAAACGAATTTCATCGGTCTTCCCGGCCCACAGGTAATTACTGTAACTTAAAACCAGCAAGGACAAAAAACCTGCTGAAAAGAGCTTAACCGGTAATTTCATATTCAATATCGACTGTCTCATTTTTATTCTCCTACTTAAAGTAACAAACCAACGTTTTCACCGAAGAACCCGTTCTATTTTGGCTTCGATGGTCGTTTGTCATCAATCCGGGTTTTGGCCTCTATTGCATTGTCCTCCAGGATGATTTTACCGACTTTCTCTTCGATACGAATGCCGACGGTTTGTGTCTGTGAGTCTTTTGGGCGGGTATCACGAATGACGTTATTTTTGAACACCAGCTCGTTCGTTTCTCCGCGAATGCGAATCCCGGCTGCTTTTTCGCCGGCGCCGTTATTTTCGATGATATTTTCTTCGAGGCGATTGCGATGCGCAGCCATTGGCAGCGATTCGTTGCGGAAGAAGACCCCATCCCGATGGTTTGAACGGACAAGGTTGCGGCGAAGCAGGTTGTCGGAGTCCTTGTGCCCGATGGAAATGCCGAATCGCCCGTTGCCTTCGAGGACATTGTCTTCAAACAGGCCGTGCCGGACCCGCCAGCACAAAAACAGACCGTCCGTTCCATTACGGCGGGCGATACACTTCCGCACAAGCGGACGCTGCGAGCCGCTTCCGGGATGAATCCCTAAAGAAGCGTTGTCTTCGCAAATGCAATCAACCACAGTAACATCATTGGACTGCTGGAAACTTATTCCATCGCCGTTGTAATTGCGAACCAGACAGCCTTGAATGACCGTCCCAAAAGCTCGATAGAGAAAAATTCCCGCGCCCCGGCAGCCGTTCAAGTGAACGTTTGATTTTTTATTGCCGTCGATAACAAGGTTTTCAATTCTTGCCCCTTCAACGTTATAAGCGCTGACAACCGGAAAGACTGTCGCGGCCCCGGCCTTATTGTTCACCATGCAGTCCGCCATCAGGGGATTATCAATGGAAAATGTGTTTCCATTGCGTCCGGTGATTCTTGCGACGGTGGTATGAAATCCTCCTGCCCTGTCGTCCCAAATTGCCACACCATACCCAACAGCAAATCCGGTTGGATTTTCCAGCGTGACTTGCTGCTCACCAAAATCGCCATCGAGAGCCAGAGTAGAAGCAACTCCATCTGCTTTGCGCAGAATTGTTTTGCCTTTCCTGCCTCGAACCGTAATGTTTGTGCGTAGATGCAGTGAGTCGTACATAGTAAACTCACCCTCGCTAACTTCGACTATACCGCCTCCTAAACCGGCGATGTAATCGACCGCTGCCTGCAAGGCACAATTGTCGCTTCCGATTATATCGGCGTTATTCCTGCCGACTGTAATGCTCGGCAGTTCTTTCATTGCCGAGTGCATAGCTTTAGGCAATTGTTGCTCATCGAGTTTTGGCGAGAAATCCTGTCGAACTCCTGAACCGCGTGATACGCCGGCGGCACTAACAATCAGAGCGGCTGCAAAGAGCGGAATGAGAATTCTTCTTTTCATAGCGGACCTCCATTGAGACAGGCGTTCTTTCAGAACACCTCTCGTAATTATTGGAATTTGGGCATCTTCAGAACCTATTATTGAGAATATCGGCGATGCTGTCAATTATTTTTTAGAACGGACACGCCTCAGAGTTACTCTTATGTTCCAGATAAAACTTCCTATAAATCACATCTGTCTGGCTCTTGCACAGACTTTCAGATAAGCAATTATGGCGTACTACTCTGTTTTGAACACGTTACTAATGGCGCTGCGGTTACTGCAATCGTCAAAACTACGGACGGCAAAAAAAAGCGGCTTGCCGTTAGAATCCGGAATGTTTGTGATGACGAATTTTTCCTTACTACCGGCAGGCTTTGTCACCGACTCTCCTTTGCAATTTATCGCCCTCCACCAGTTGCGCCGGCGCCCGCTGTCGCGACGGCAGTCCCAATCCTCGTATGGTAAAATCGGTATGGTGGCAACCTTGACTTGGTACCTTATCACCTTGCCGCCGACGTCGGCCGGGGCTGTGAAGCTCACAACCGCCTTGCCGCCACCGAGTCGCTTAGCAGTCAGGTCCTCGATTGCTGTTGGCGGTTCGGTATCTTTTTTCGGGTGAGAATACTCATAGAATAACCTGACAGTCGAAAGGACCGAGTCGTCCTTTGGCGGATGATGTGTGGCAAAATGATGTTGAGACGTCATTTTGGTTGTTTGATAGAGTCGGCGGTTGCCGAAAGACCAGAACTCCTTAGCCTTTTCGAGTAAGTATTTCTCGCCTGTCCAACTGTAAGCCCGAGCACAGCAGTCCGGGAAGAACCGCGTATACCAGCCGGAATGCCTGGGGCCTTCGCCGAACTCGTTACGCTGCTGCCCATCGTACTTCCACTCATCCCAGATGTCACCTTTGCGAGGTATATCCAAAGCCGTGTAGTACCACGTCTGCCTGGCCACGGGGCTTAGCATAAACTTGGCGGTGAAATGGCCCGAGGCGATGACGTAATCCATCAAGTCTTCATCACCGGTCTGCTCAGCCAAGAGATTGCAGGCGCTATGAATGTAGGCGAGCATCCAGGTGCCGCCGATATCTCTCCATTTCCAACTATTGCCGGAAGCGTCGCGAAAGGTGCCGGAGTCGTCCGCCGTGATACTATTTTTAGACATAAACTCCTTGATACTATCCGTCAGGTAGTTCTTGGGATACTTATTGGCGACGACGGCATAGACCCCTCGCTCGTCAAGATACTCCTCGGGCAGGTTTACGAAGGTGCTGCGACAAAGATTGACCAGCCTCTTTAGGGTTGGATTGTCCGGCTGGACCATCCAGGTGCGTACGGCCACGTAGAATCCCCGGCCAAAACCGCGTGTGCTGCCGAGGCTGCTCTTGGCGGGAGTGAAATTGCGATAGTGAGTGAACTCGTCCCATTTGGTCTCGCAGTTGTCAATAGCTGCCTGCAGAGCTTCGCGGTCGCCGGTCAGGCAGTACCAATCGACCAGGCCGGCCCCGTAGAAGTGACAGTAACAGCTCTTGGCCATTGCCAAACGCCAGAGGGTCCTGTCAACACTTGTGCCTTTGTTCCAGTGAGCGAATTCGCGATTGGCCTTACCTCGTACGGGCCGGTTGCCCGGCGGCCCACCTTGCGGGAACCAAATCCCCCCGTCCTTCCACAGCCAGCCCTCTGTTCGCCAGGCCTGGACGTCCGTATGGTAGCGTACCCAGGCCTCCGCCTCGTCAAAGTAGCCGCGCTTACCCGTCCGCAGGAACATAAGCAGCAGCCCCTCAGCCGAGTCTGCCTCACTCTCGTAATGGTTGTCTTCATAACCTACGAATCGCCGCGGGTTGGGCCGGCGGTCAGGTTCTCGATTGGCGGTCCAGCCCCACTTATTGTGGCAGGCTGTCTCGTCGGCTAAAGTGCCAAACCTTCCGACGGCAAGGACTTCACATTGACTGTACCATTGGCCCGGGGCGAAAGCCCAGACGCGTGCCGCGGCAGCATCCGCCTTCGCTGCCAAGGCGGTGCCGTCCCCCGCAGCATCAAAGTCGATTCGGTACTCGCTGCTGTGTGCCGTACAATCATATAGCCAGCGGTAGTCGTCCTGGCAGGCATAAGGTCGGCCGCGAATAGTATTTTCCTGCTTGTGCCGTTCGAAGAGTCGGGCAGCAGCATCGAGTATCACCGTACCGTCTGAAGCAACACTCAGCAGCCTTGGCGGGTCGCTGCGAAAGAGCCGGTCGGCCACCCAGAGCGGGCCGTTTGAAATCCATCCCTTGGCCCCTCGGCCACTCCAGAGTAGCCTGCCCGCCTGCGTGAGCCTGGCTGATGCCAACTCCCTGTTCCTTTCTTCTTCGAGTCCCTGATGTAACGACACCTCACCGCCGCCGTTGATTCTCTTGGGCTTATCAGCTCCGGCCACGACGGTTCCAGCAGTCCTCATCGGCTTGAGCTCGATTCGCGAGCTTTTGACCTTTGCAAAATACCTGCGATCTGAACGACTATTTATTATACTATGCCTAACGAGGATGTCGCTTCGGCCGGCCCAGGCGGTAATGTAAGTGCAGTGACCCAGTTGTGCAGATTCGTCATCTTTGAACTTGCCGCGGACCTCGATAGTAGCCCTCAGTGGGCCGACATAGTGGAGCTTAACCAGCTTGGGCACATCAGTATAGTAGCGCTTGTCATTAAGTCCATCGACGTAACTAATGCTTCCGCCGTTAAGAGTCTCTTTGCCATTGACGGTGACGTTCTCCACCAAGTTGAAAGGTTTGTTCTTGCTGACCTCAAACACTACTCGGCCGGTATCGACCCGCACCAAATTTGCGGTCTCGGTAACTTTCAATGGCCGACGGGGAATGGCTGGCCGACCTGTCTTGAGCATTAGCGTTTTAATCTCGTTTGCCCCAAGGTCAAGCTGAAAGTCAAGCAGCACCCAGCGGACAAACCCCTTTGGGCCGACCACCAGCTCACTGGCCTGCACCGGCACTGATTTGTTTCCATCAAAAAGGGCCAACTCAACCGTGCCGGGCCTGAACATTCCTGCCGGCAGGGCAATTCCGCCGCTGACAGGCTCAGCCTTGCGGGCAATCCCGGCCGGCTCCTCCACGTTCACCGGCACCTCAAACGCCTCCGCTAACGAAATCCAGCTTAACACCACCAATAAAGCCGAACTAATTACTGCTCTCATATCGCCTCCTGCCTGCGGACTAATTCGATTTATCATTTCTAAAATACATTCAGGGGTAGACTTCTATGATTGCTTCGCACCAATAGCGCAAATCCCATTTGTCAAATTTGATGTCTGACGTAATAACGTAAACCTTTTCAGATACAGTATTCGGCACAATTATTTCGAAGTGGGTTCCAGCTTCCTTTTTAGGTTTAATATTTACGGAAGCCGTTGCAGGCCGCAACTGAAATCCTTCCGGAACATTCGGCCTGACCGTGAATACATGCGAAGAGTTGGAGTGGTTAAAGATTTTAACTGCAAATTTGAGACGTTGTCCCGCTTTTACTTTTTGGCCATAGGGATATATCCTTGCCCATCGTTCATCGATGCCGTAATTTGGCTCATCCCAGGGAAAAAGACGTGCCAATATTTGCTTACGTTTTTCCAACACATCCGTCATGTGTTTAAGCTGCTCTTGATTGAAGCGGAAAGTTTCGACGACGTGCTGATTGATAAGCAGGTAGTCAGGCGACATCTTTCGCAAAAAATCCAGACAATAAAAATACCCCATTCCCTGCTGGAGGAGGTTGCGGTTCTGCAGACAGTAATCGTCGATTCCGGAAGGCGTAAAAGAATCGCCGATGAAGAAAATCTTCTCTCCCCCGCCTTTTTCGACGAGCAGTGCATCATGGTATATGGTCTGCCCCGGGAAGTAATAGAAGGTGAACTTAAATTCCTTCCACCGCATTTTATGTTCATTAGCAACAACAGTCAGATTTGGAATCCCTTTTGATGTCAGACATGGAAGACGATAGGCTTCGGGCTTTTCAAGAATATCCTTTGAGCCCTGACAGGCGTATACCGGACACTTAAATTCTTCGATAAGCTCGTCAACCTTATTTGTATGGTCATCATGATAATGCGTTATAAAAAGGCCTTCGAGCCGGGACAGCCGCCCACTCTTTCTTAACTTAATAATTTCTTCAATAATGGCCCGGGAGCCGCAGTCGATAAGAAAACCGGCCCCATCCCCGGATAATACAAGTCTGGAATTATGAATAGGAACAATCCAGCTCGGCGGTTTTTTTATGATGGTTTCCGCGTAAGGCATCCAATCAACACTATCATCCGGTTCCAGGACTCTTGCAGCAAGTATTTTGTAGCGGTCTTTGAAATACCAGTGACCGGCATTGATGGACAAATAGTTTTTGTAGGCCGCCTGCAATCTTTGAATCAAAAGTCCAATAGCAGCCTTGGGATTCTTAATAACAGGCCCGTGAGCCGGGACCAGAATATCAGGATTCTGCTCGCTCACTTTACGTAAACTGCTTATCAATTCACCGAGCCTGCCGGCGTATCCGTGATATCCCCCAATCTTTGCATCGGGGACAGCATCCTGCAGGCTATACAAATCCAATAAATGCCCGTTGCCAAAGATAATGTCACCGACAAATCCGTACTTGATGTCATCCACGGTTACAAAATAGGAAACCGAACCTCTCGTATATCCCGGCGTATCTATTACCTTTATTGGCATATCCTGCCAGTTGAGAATGTCCCCTTCACTCGCCTTACGGTCCGCTCTTAAGGGTTTGATTAGGATTTTGGTCGTTTTCTGTTGAGAATCGTGGAACCTGGCGTTCGCGAAAGACGTCCAAAAATCGTTGACTTTCGAGAAGCTATCAGTTTCACCAGCAGGTACAACGGATGCAGCACCATTGTCCACCAGCTCTCGGCCGGCCCAGACCACATCGCGCCGGCTGTGTGTGAAAAGCACCATCTGTGCCTTCTTCAAATGTTCGCCGGGGTCGCCATAGATAACCAGTGTTTGTCCATTTTTCTCGATAAATACGCCGTTGACCGCATCTTGACAGAGCGTAACGTGCGGACTTAATTGAACGATACTCTCAGCGTGACATACGGTTGCTGAGATGAGAACTAAAGCGAATATTGTTACAGGTACAATTTTTCGTTTCATAGCGGCACTTCCTCTCTACGCCTTTGCGTTTAACCATAGGTCGATGGGTTTTTTTATTCCCTTTGGCCGAAAGGGCAATTCAATTTTATGGCCTTTTCCTGCTGATTGGTATCCGGCGAAGAGAACTTCCTGAACAACCCGGCCGTCTTCACCGGCAGCCTGTGGTTCTTCCCTGCCGCGCACGCAGCGGGCAAAATGATGCATCTCCTGCGGAAATCCGTAATTCCACAGCTCCTCGAAAACAGGCCATGTCCATCCTTTTGTAGTCGGTGCTTTCTCCACCGCATAACCATAACCATATTTGCTATATGTAGGCAGTGCATTGCCCATATGCAGGTCCGCGTAAGTAACTCCGCCTTCGCCGTAAACTTCAATCCTGTCCTCCATACCGCCGCGCCGGGCCCAACTGTCCTCAATCAAACCCACGGCGCCATTGGCAAACTCGATGATACAAATAGAGCTGTCTTCGCCTTTGGTCTTATCAGTATGTACGTATGTGGCCATTTGACAGTACACATTTTTAATATTGGGTCGGCCCAGAAACCAGTAACAAAAAGCGATGCCGTGGCAGCCCATATCCATAAATACGCCGCCGCCTGAGCGGTCAACATCCCAGAACCACGGTGCGTGCGGGCCGAAATGCTTCTCACATTGTTTGACCATATACACCTTACCGAAAGCACCCTGCTCGGCCATTTCCTTAGCTTTGACATACTTGGGCGTAAAGAACAATTCCTCGGCATACATCAGCAGCACACCTTTTTGTTTGCAGGTCTCAATCATCAGGTCCGCTTCTTCCAGCGTCATGCACAATGGTTTTTCACAAACCACGTGCTTGCCCGCGGCAGCGATGTCCACAGTCATTTGCGCGTGCAGGTGGTTCGGCGCCGCAATTGTGACCATCTCTATGTCATCTTCAGCCAGCATCTGCTTATAGTCTGTAAAGACACGCGGGACATCATATTTCTTCGCCAGTTTCTCGGCATTACCCGGCGTGGGTGAGGCGACGGCAACGACCTCTGCTTCATCAGGCATAATCCGGAAAGATGCAGCGTGAATATCCGCCTCAAACTGCGAGCCAATGATACCGACTTTAACCCTGTCTTTACTCGACATAAATTATTGCCTCCTTACTGCAGGATGCCCCACTCCTGAATATCAAATCCAGTAGGGGCGGTTCGCGAACCGCCCTTACGCTTTATTTACCTTTGGGCGCAGACCAGGAAAAAGGCTTCGGGGCATCGGCGAAAGGTAACTTGTCAAAACGCTTGCCGCCGGCAGGCGCTTTCCCGAAAAATATCTTGTCGGCAAAGTCAACCAATGTACGCCAATCGTCTTTACTTTGAGCGTGGCCGCCGGTACGGAAATAGATACCAAGTTTGTCACCGGCGCCTAAAAAGTCGAATACCGGCTGCGCCCCGCGGTGAGATTGCTGGGTGCCGAGAGGATTGGCCCACAGGTCGCCAAGTGCATCAACAGAAAGAAGTGCTCGTGGGGCAACCAGCGCTTTTAGAAAATGCTGGTCGAACGGAAGCCTGGTCTCTTTATCAGCGAAGTCTCTAAAACGTGGATGAAACCAATACGCAAATCTTCTCGGGTTTGTTATCTGTTCTAATGACTCCGGATTTTTACCCTCAAACCGATAACAGCCCGCACCGCCGCAGCCGGAGCCGTTTGGTACAACCAGAGCAATCCTTTCATCAAGTGCCCCTGCCAGCAGTGCCGTCTTGCCGCCACGCGAATGGCCGGTAAAAACTATTTTCCTCTTGTCAACGACATCCAGGGTCACCAGGTAATCTATAACTCGCATACCTCCCCACGCCCACACCGCCAGCGTCGCCCAGTCGTAATCCGGGTAAGCTTCCTGGGCCGGCCCGACAGCGGCCTTCCTGTCCGGGTCTAACTCAGTGCGGACGTAATCGGCAACAATAAGCCCGCGCTTGACGACCTCCCCGGCGATGGGTACATTAAAGATACGGCTGTCATTCTTCAAAATGACCGGAAAGGGCCCCTTGCCCTTCGGAATAATTATACCGACATTGACCTTAATCTTTTTTCCGGGCCCCATAGAAAGAAGAATATGTTTTTTTGTTGCGCCGCCGTCATAAACTGTTTCAGAGGATAATTCCTTCGCGGTAATATTTTTTGGCGCCGGCGGCATGTGACCGTACTGATAGTACAGAATCATCGCCTTGATTTCTTTCCGGCGTTTGGCCCAATCCGCCCTGGTTTTGACGCGCCTCCCATTATTCATCAGAAATGGGTCGGGCAGCTCCTTGATATCAGGCAGCGTATCCACAGCAGGCATATCGACAACTCCGGGCAGATTAGTGCTGGCGCAGGCGATTATTCCCAGCAAAGGCAGCACTAACACGATGCCTTCTATATGATTCATTATTCCGTTACAGAACTGTCCAATCATAATTATTCCTCCATATTAGTCCCGAAAAGTACAATTGGCGTTTGCTGTTTGACATTAGCCTGGCTACGCCGCTGACATTTTCTTTTGGTATAATATCAAATCAACCTTAAAAAAACAACTGCTGCGTGTCTTTTTTCTCAATTGCCCGTCGCACTATCGAAAGTTCAGGTGAAGATGTTTAGGTTTTGACAATTAGTGCCGTTTCCAATAAATAAGTTCAACTTTTTGACTCGCCTTCGGCGAAGGTGTTTTAATAGATTCCTCCGCTTCGCCCCCGTGCTTTCTTGCGAAAGCAAGAACGGGGACTTCGGTCGGAATGACGGTATGTAAAAAATGTTACACTCACTTTTTAGAAACGGCGTTAGCTATTTAGAAAATGCGGTGGTTGACAACTTTGCTCAAATATGTTATAATTTGTCCTGATAAATCTGAAGTCACCTATTATGGACGGATAGGAATTGAAGCATTTTTTTGCAGCTATTGCCGGTGGGCGAAGGCCGGCGGCTTTTGCGTGGATGGGTTTATACTGATGAAATTAAGGCTGTTTACCGTGAGAAGCGTCGTCATTGAAGCGACAAACATTGTACAATTCGCTGAGGTGGCAAAACAATGGTAAGACGAAATGTCCTGATATTTGATCTGATTCTTCTAACCGTGATTTCTCCCTGCTGCCTTTGCGCTCAGGAGGCCAGGAGTATAAGTTTAGGCGGCTCTCTTCTTGACCCCGTTAGAAATTTTACAGACTCCGAAAATCCTACCAAAGGGGAGATTTCTAACGGGGTTGACGTAGAGCACTCTCAGAACACAAACACTGTGCCGAAGTACGAAGTGTTTGAGCTTACCTTCAAACACGAAAACAAATACCGGAACGCTTTTTTTGATGTTACCGTCGAGGTCATTTTCACTTCTCCTTCACAAAAACGGGTACGTGTAGGCGGATTCCACTATGGCTCCTCGACAGGGCCAATAATCCACATACGGAAGGTTAAGACAGACAGAGGACAGCGCCGGCAGATAACTTACGACTTCGATAAGCAGGATTTGTGGAAAGCCCGATTCGCTCCCTCGGAGCTTGGCAAATGGAAGTACAGCTTCATTTTTGAAAATGCGAAAGGACAAAAGGCGTCCGGCAAGGGCGGCTTTCTCTGTGTTAAAGGGCGAAAACCTAACCGAGGATTTGTCCGCCGCCATCCGACCAATCCTTTTCGATTCGTGTTTGATGATGGAAGTCCGTATTTTCCAATCGGACTTCAGGACTGCTGGGGCGATAATTCAGGCACCGGCTCGGTCCTGGACCAGTGCTCAATGGAAGGGCCTTTCCGCACAGACCTGAAAGACCCGCCGCCATTACCACCCGGCCCCTTGTTCGTGCGCGGGCCATCGGCCAACCCACAAAATGCCGACGTTTACTTCCGGCATTTCTCGCAATGCGGATTCGACCTGTATCGCTTCTCGCAGCAGAATTGTTCCTACCGCCTCTACCGCGACCTGGACAACTATCTCGTCCAGGAAGGCATTATGACGGATGAGCTGCTTTGCTGCGCGCGCAAGTACGGCTTCGGTATTTTTTATGGAATTTTCGGTTTCGGAAAGGTCTTCAATGACGAACCGTATAACGAGACAGCAATGTCGAAAGTCAAAAGGTTCATAAAGTACAGCGTTGACCGATGGGGGCCTTACGTGGATTTCTGGGAGTTTCTTAACGAGCAAAAGGCCGATGACCACTGGTATGAAATCGTGGTGCCGTATTTGAAGTCTGTCGACCCGTACCATCATCCCATCACCACGAGCTGGGAACGCCCGAAGCTGCCTGGTATCGAAATCAACGCCCCGCATTGGTACCAGCGGGAGGATGAGCTCAAATCCGATACAGTTACCGTCTCAAGAGCAAAAAACTGGAAGAAATACAATAAACCCGTTGTCGTGGGCGAGCAGGGTAATCATATTAACAGGCAAAAGCCCCGTCCTCTCGGAGTTGGAGGTGTATGGGACAATCGCTCCGCTGTGCGGATGCGCATCAGGAACTGGACAGCCTTATTTAACGAAATCGCTTTCATCTTCTGGAACACAAGCTATGCCAGAGACGGCCACAATATGAATATCTGGCTCGGCCCCAAAGAACGAGAATACGTAAGAGCAATGCAGGATTTTGCATATCGTCTCGACAAGGACGTCCGCATCTCTGCTGTGAAAGTCTCGCATCCACACAGCGTTCGCGCCTACGGTCTGGCCTCGAAAGAGCGTGCCGGCGTTTATCTACACCACTTCAGCGACCATACCAAACCGGTCAAAGGCGTGAAGGTTACTCTGGATGTGCCTAAAAATGCGAAAGGATATTGGTACTCGCCGGAGAACGCTGCGATTCTCGGAAGCTTTGATGCGCCAGCAGGGCGGGGTACATTCGAAGCCCCCGAATTTACTATCGACCTTGCCCTTCTTATCACGCCGGATGGACCGCCTGACATCGACAAAGATGGCAGACCGAATCACCTCGACCCGGATGATGATGAGGATGGTGTCCCCGACAAAAAGGATGCTTTCCCCCTGGAGCGCCAAGAGTGGCTGGATAAAGATACAGATTGGATTGGCGATAACCTTGATGCCGATGATGACGGCGACGGTGTTGCCGATGACGAGAACAAAAACGGCATCGCCGATTGTGAAGAATTAGACCTGGATGGCGACGGAGTGGACAGGGCAAAGTCTGTACCCTGGGACGTCTTTCCGCTGAATCCAAAAGAATGGCGAGATACCGACGGCGATGGCATTGGAGATAATGCTGATGCCGATGACGATAATGATGGCTGGAGTGATGAAGAAGAGAAAAAACAGAGAACCAATCCCTTAGATAAACTTAGCTTTCCAGCGGGACCATAGAGTTATAGAAATCCTGTGATTCTAAAAAAAAACTCTAAAACTTATCAAAATGCCGCAGCTTTTGTACTTGTAATTACAGGTCATTACGACTATAAAAAAGAAGATAAAGTCCGGCCACATAAGGAGGAAATGACTATGGCTGAAGAAAATCGCGGTATATGTTACAGACTTGAGAAAATCACTGTTTTTTTCGCTATTATATGCATCCTCGCCCCGTTAGAAGTCGATGGCTTACTTCTAACGGGGCTCGCGGCAAACCACGGCCAGGTCAATGCCAGTGAAAAAAAGGTCAATAACGACAAGCCCAAGGCCAACGCCAGGCGTTCGATGCCGGACGTTCGTATGCTGTGCGATTTAGAGTATGTCCCCGGCGGTCACGAACGCAATAAGCTCGATTTGTACTTACCCAAGCAAACCGACAAAAAAGACCTCAAAATCGACAAACTGCCGCTGATTATCTGGGTGCACGGCGGCGCATGGATGGCCGGTAATAAGAATAACTGTCCGGCCCGCCGATTCCTGCGTAAAGGTTACGCCGTAGCAAGCATTAACTACCGACTGAGCCAACATGCAACTTTCCCTGCACAAATCGAAGACTGCAAAGCCGCTGTTCGCCGGCTGCGCGCGAACTCAGAAAAGTATAATCTCGACTCAAAACGTTTTGGAGTATGGGGCTCATCAGCAGGCGGACACCTTGTTGCATTACTGGGCACAACAGGCGATGTTAAAGATTTCGACAAAGGTGAAAATCTTGATACATCCAGCCGTGTGCAGGCAGTGTGTGACTATTTTGGTCCGACCGACTTTATCAAGATAAGTAATTTTCCAAGCAACATACGACACGATGCTCCCGATTCGCCCGAGTCGAAGCTGATCGGCGGTCCTGTTCAGCAAAACAAAGAGGCATGCCAACGTGCAAACCCCATTACTTATGTTACAAAGGATGACCCTCCGTTTCTAATCGTGCACGGCGATAAAGACCTTACAGTTCCACATAATCAGAGCCAGCTTCTCTGCGAAGCTCTGACAAAGGCAGGTGTTCAAGTTAAGTTCCATACTGTCGAAGGGGGCGGACATGGGGGATTCAACAGTCCGAAAGTCGACAAAATAGTAGATGACTTCTTTGACAAACATCTGAAAAGCAGAAAATCAACAAATACAGGCCTTGCCTCACTTTACCCCGGCGATGAGGGTATCGAGCACGACCCAAGGATTCTTTTTGTCGATGATTTCGAGACGGGGACGCCCGAGGAAATCGGGGCACGCTGGGGCAGCATCTCAAAGAAGGAAAACTTCAAACTCTCCGATTGTCTGCACGCCGGCTCGCCCGGTACCCAGTCGATTCACATATCGAAAAATGGCCACCTCTTCACCCATACAAAGGGTGTCGACACTATGTACGCCCGTTTTTACGTCAAGTTCCACGAGAGAACCGGTTACGTCCACCACTTCGTGCA
>DUZJ01000044.1 GCA_013349615.1 Planctomycetota bacterium
CTTTTTGGAAATTGGGTTTGTTTTGCATAAAATGAGCGATTTGTAGTGCGCTCACTACAGTTGTAGAGGGGAAATTAGTGAAAAGTGAGCTAAAGTGCCTAAAGTGAGCTAAAGTTTGATTCTGGATGCTTGTATATCGTATATCGTATTGCGTATGTCGTAATGGATTCCCGCCTGCGCGGGAATGACAGGTGTGACGGGAGGCTGTCGATTTTGGGGCGTTTGGGCGGTTTGGGTAAGCCGAATGATTATTGATTATTGATAAATGATTATTTTTTTGAATATTCACCATTCACCATTTCCTTCTTTTTGGCCTTCTACACAAAAAAGAAGCGCCTCTATAAATGCACGGATGTGCGCGTTTGATGCGAAAATCGGCTTGTTTTGGACAGGATTTACAGGATTAAGTTATTGGTAACAAAGGAGTTAAAGTTTTTTTATTTTTTTGGGATTTTGGCGTTAGGTATGTGCGTTTTTGGTTGATTTTTTGACCACAGATTTTGCGGATTATTACAGATTAACACAGATTTTTTGACACTAATTGGTACGAATCAACGCGAAATATATAGGAAACACGGATTAACGGGGAAATATTGGCCGCGAATTGACGCAAAATTATTACAAATTTAATGGTTGACAAATATGTGGAATTGTGGTTAATAATGCTTTCAGCAATTATGAGGGATTTTCTTTGCTGTTTTGTGCGAGTTTGGGCCGTGTTTTTTGGCGAAAATCGGCTTAATAATGGGATATGGGGGCTGGAGGACAGAAGAATGACAAAGAGAACGAATCTGAGCGGATGCTCGATAATAGCAGTGTTTTTGTTAGGGATGGTATCCATAGCCGGCGGGCGAACCATTTATGTTGATGACGATGGGCCGGCGGATTTTAATACTATTAAGGCTAAGCAGGACGATTTGGGTTATAATGTTTTTGCGTTTGAGGCTTTGTCTATGGACGAGCGAGAGTCTGAGTCACGTAAATAGTCAATTAAAGAAGGGAGCCTGAAAATGAAAGTTTCAAGAGGGTTAAGAATACTATGTTGTATGCTGTTTTGTATGCTCACCATACTGACGCAATTGAATACACAAAGTGTTCAAGCACAACCTACGAATACTCCCGGAGAACTGCCCGGTTGGCCTATTGATTTGACAGGTGCGTGGGATTTTACATTTGACATTATCGTTACAGACATTGATGAAGACGATAATGATGAGGTGATTATAGGAATCGATAATAAGGTGCATATTATCGACAAAACGGGAGGAAATCTACCAGGCTGGCCACAACAAACCAGCGACAGGAAATCCGATGAAATATCCGCCGTTGCCGTTAGCGATATAGATGGGGATGGTGATAATGAAATTGTTTGTATCGGAGATGACGGGATTTACGCATGGCATTGTGAAACGGGAACACCCGTTGACGGCTGGCCATTAGGAATAAAGGGAGATATGGTATTAGGTAATTTTGATGACAATCCTCTTGATTTGGAGATAGCGATAGCAATTGTTCGTGAATATCATAGTCTGGAGTTGCAGATTTATATCCTGAATGGTGATGGAACGAACGTTGATGGCTGGCCACAAGATTTTGATATTGACCAACTCTCTCAAGTGTATCTTTCCACAGGTAATATTGACAATGTAGATAACGATGAAATTATTGTTGCCTGCCACAAGAAAGGATATTATCAAAGTTCAATTTATGTATTTCATGGTGATGGTCAGCTCGCATCCGGTTGGCCTATTCAAGGGAACGGCCCTTTTGTATCACCTGCCGTGTTATGCAACCTGGATGATAATGATGATTATGAAATCGTGGCCGCTACTGTCAATGGAAGTCATACCGGTCGGATTTATGCGTGGAAACCTAATGGCGTAAGTGTCAGTGGTTGGCCGACTAGTTTTAACGCTTTTCACCTATCTGCCGGGGATTTAAACAGTGATGGTCAACCAGAGATTATCGCATCTTACTCTAACTCTACATACTGGGGAGATCATTTAGCCGTAATCAACCGTTATGGGACACAATTGTTATCCAAAACGCTTGAACTGAGAACAGGTGCAACCTTGGGTAATACAGATTATGATACTGACTCGGAAATTATCATCCCAACATGGCATGGGAAGCTGCATGTTATGGATATTGACGGCCAAGACCTGACAGGTTTCCCTATTTATATAAGTTATGGCATTCAAAGCAGTCAATCAGCTATGGGAGATTTGGACGGTGATGGTGATATTGAAATTGTTCAGTTGGACACATCTGAACACAGACTCCATGCTTTTGACCTCAAAGCGCCTAAGGCAGAGAATCCTGACTGGCCGATGGCTCGTCATGACGAAAGGAGGTCGAGTTTATGGATGCATCCACAAACAGCCGGGTTTGATATCCTGGAAATCACCGGGCCATTGCAGGTAATGGAAAATTCGTCTACGCACTATACTGCGAGGGCCTATTTTGAGGATGGTTCTAATAGGGATGTTACATTGCAGGCTAACTGGTGGGTGGATCCGGTTTATACTGATTATGCTTATTTTGAACCTGGGGGCGTATTAGTAATCAATCCGTTAAGCGTATATAAAGATATTATAATTTACGCTGAATACACAGAAGGAGATTATACTGAATCAGCGTCCTATGAAGTACGAGTCCGGCCTACTGTGCAAATTCTTCGAGTTGATGATGATGCGGTCAATGATCCCGGACCGAGAAATCCGGACATCAGCGATCCGGATGAAAACGGCACCGAGGAACATCCGTTCGATACTATTCAAGAGGCAATAGGTGTTGCTGGCGATGGTGACACGGTTATTGTGCTACCAGGCTATTATTATGAAAATGTTGACTTTATGGGTAAGGACTTTACGCTGACCAGCACAAATCCGAATGATCCTTCTATTGTAGCTTCAACAATAATTACCGATGAAGGATTAGGGGGATTAGCAGTACAAGCATCTGATGGTAGATTATTAGGATTTACAGTATCCGGCGGAATATCCATTGGCCAATGGAGCACCGGCACAGCTTATTCTTCCACCGTAAGCCACTGTAATATAACATCAGCAGGTATGGCCATTCAAATCAACGTACCACGTAGCGGACAAGCTGTAAGACCAATTATTGAGAATAACATAATCACTGGTTCTACGGGCATATACATATTTGGTCATGGTAATATGGATGGGGTCATTAGAAATAATGTCTTAACCAGCAGTACAGGAGATAGAGAAGGGATTGGAGTTTGTTATCGTTCACATAGGGAAACACCTTATGTTGTCAATAACATTTTCACCAAACTTAAGTACGGTATTGACCTTACGTATACCAGCAGGCTGGAGCAAAGAACTGCACGGATTTGTTACAACAATCTTTACAATAATCAGGAGAATTATCATATCGATTCCCCCCCGACTCCTTTGGATTTAACGGGAGTTAACGGTAATATATCTGTGTCCCCCCTCTTTGTCGATTACGAAGATGGCGATTTTCATCTGCAATCTATCTCACCCTGCATAAACGCAGGCGATCCAGAAGGCGACTACAGTGGGCAGACTGATATTGACGGGGAGCCTCGCGTAATGGGATGCGGGGTTGATATAGGGGCGGATGAGTTCACCGTTGTCAACTTCCCTCCTGTTTCGTGTATTGTAGGTGGAGACACGATAGTTGAAGCAGGAAGTGGTTGCGAAGCAAGGGTTATATTAGATGGTTCCTGTTCAAGTGATGCTGATTCTACGCCGGGGACTAATGACGATATAGTCCATTTCGATTGGTATAAGGTCGATGCCTGCGACCCGAACTTTGAAGATTTTCTTGCGAGCGGGGAGATTATAGACTGCAACCTGCCGCTTGGCGAACATATTATCGTACTCGAGGTAATTGATAAAGCATGTGCGTTTGACACTAACGAGGTAACGATTATTGTTCAGGATACCATGCCGCCTGATTTTACGCTGTCAGTTACGCCAACGACGCTGTGGCCGGTGAATCATAAGATGCTTCAGATTACTCCCTCTTGGATGGTAAGTGATATCTGTGACGCTTCCCCGGAGATTTCGCTGGTGAGCATCACCATGAACGAAGGCGATGAGGCAAAAGGCGATGGGCACACTGCCGATGACATTCAAATAAGCGATGATGGCTCTGTCTATCTAAGGGCCGAACGTAGTGGAACCGGCAGCGGCAGGATTTACACCATAACCTATCAGGCGGTTGATGATTCCGGCAATGCTGCTGTCGCGAGCGCAACGGTTACTGTCCCGCACGACCAGCGTTAGTTCTGGAGACAATAAGTGAATTTAAACCAAATGGCTGCAACTTTACTGCGCAAGTCTAATATTTTTCTTTTGGTGTGCGGAGTTGCCGGCTGGCTGTTTTCTTTTTCGGCGGTATCGCCAGCACAAGCAGGGAAGGCAGAGTCGGCCATAGAAGCGGATCGGTTTTTGGTCGAAGCCGAGGAGGTTGTTACCAGATACACGCCTGCCAATAATGGTGCAGGGCCTCTATGGTGTTATGGTTCTACGGTTATCGCCCGGCAGGGAAACGACGTGTACCTGTCAATCATCGAGACGGGAAAGGATGTTCCCCTGCTCTGTAACACCAGATGGCAATTGTGGCACCGGTCGGCGAACGGTTGGAAAATCGCTCAAAGTGAGAAAGAGTACCGGCAGCGTGAGCCCTGCCCTATTGCAACCTTTCAGGAAGGAGCGGTCTTTCTATCGGTGAATCCTTCCATCGAGCCGCCCGGCGTTAAATATGGCCGCTGCCGGCCATTAGTGCTTGAATTCAATCCCCGTAATCCTGGCGGTGCTGTGAAAACGCACAAGCCGGCCTGGGCCGACGGGACTTATTTTACGGACCATTCGTACAGGGGCTTTGCCGCCGACGGCGTAAACGGCGAATTGCTTTTGCTCAACATCAATGCGAAAACCAGTGAACAATTTGTCTCCTACTGCGACAGCAGCGGCAAATGGGCACAGATTGGGAAAATCGAGTTTCCCATCCGGGCTTGCTATCCGCAGGTTGGGCTGCGAGACCGTGCCGCGGCTGTTATGGCCATCGGCGATATCGTTGAGCCGGTCGAGGAATGGCAAAAGCTCAAATTCGAAAAGCTCAAACGCAAGTGGGACTATGTTTTCCGGCGTTTGTTTTACACTTTCACGCCGGACATCCGGACCAGTAACTTCGTGACTCCGGTTGAGGTCGATACGGTGGAAAAGACCGCCGGCCACATTCGGAATTTCGACCTTTACATCGACGAGGCGGGGGCTGCTCACCTTCTTTATCTTAAACGGCCGCACCAGTACTCGTTTATTCGAGACAGATATTTTCCAGGCCAGGCCATAACGGCCCATCTGGAATATGCAGTCATCAGAGACGGCAAGGTCGTATCCAGGAGGACCCTCGCCGAAACTGGGCAGGATTCGGAAGGACTGGAGCCGTCGTTTGGCCGATTCCATATTAGCAGCGATGGAAAGGTCTGGGTCATCGCGGCCGGGACCTACACGGATGGGGCCGGAAGTACTTTTGGAAACTACATCGGCCGAATCCTTCCGGGTCAATCCAGGCCAAGATTTGTCCGCATCAAACTCAAACATCCCTTCCGAACGTTTTTTACAAACACTGTCCGCGGCGGCTCAGAACCTTCCGATGTTATTGACCTTTTTGGCATCGCCGACGATGGTCCGAACCTGCGATATGCGAGAATCCGGCTGAAATCCGGCAAATAAAGCAGTACAGAGATAGAGTATACCGAAAGTGCCTGGTTGGAGTGGCAGAGGCTTAGAACAATGCTTTTCTGAGTGTATTATGCGGGAAATGCCTTTTCGGATTGACACGTCCGGCGTCGTTATAGTAGAATCTCGCTTCTCTCTGCAAATGGCAGATTGCCCGGCACCTATCAGGCGTGAGCCTATGCTCAATAGGTGCGGGACTCCAGGAAAGGAACGATGTTTATGCGATTGGTTTTGCTTGACAGCCCTGATGAGGTCAGAAGGAACTTTTATCCCCTGGCGTTGAGCCGTCCGCTGTGGGAGCTTCGATGCGGGTTCAGCTCGTTGGGAGAGAAACTCATCGCTAAGGTCGGCGCCGGCGACGTGGCTTATTTCGTGCCTGATTATATGGCGGATGCGTATCGCACGAAGGTGGAGCGACCCCTTCGACTTCGCTCAGGGCTTGCGGTCAACGATTCGTCCGTTCTCGATGGCGATGACCTGCTTATCGTGGACCCACGGGTCAAGGCGGACAGCTTTAACGTGGCGGGCAGGGGGCCCAGTGAGGTCGGCCTGGATGAACAAGGCGATGTGCTTTATGCCCGCGTAGCAAAAGCTGACTTAGCCAAGCTCCCGACAGGCGACATCGGGAAATTTATAGCGGCGGCCAAGGCGAAGCTGCCGAATGTCAGGTCCGCACTGCCGACGTGGCAGTACATCTGGGACCTTGTCTTGGCCAATGCAGAGCAGATAACGGCTGACTTCGCAGCGGCGGGGCAAAGCGGCGTTGAGGGGAAAGTTGAACAGCCGAACGCTATTCGGGGCAGCAAAAAGGACGTCTATATCGCCCCGGGCGCGAGGGTGCATCCGATGGTGGTCATCGATGCTGAGAACGGCCCGGTCTATATTGACCAGGACGCGGAGATATATCCTTTCAGCCGTGTTGAAGGGCCTTGCTACATCGGTAAAGAATCGGTGCTTTTCGGTGCAAAGTGCCGCGAGGGCAATTCAATCGGTCCGGCCTGCCGGGTCGGCGGTGAGGTGGAAGAGTCGATTGTCCACGGGTATTCGAATAAGTATCATGATGGTTTTTTAGGGCACGCCTACGTTGGCGAATGGGTCAACCTCGGGGCTCTTACCGCCAATAGCGACCTGAAGAATGACTACTCGACCGTCTCGGTAATGTTAGACGGGCGGCGGGCTATAGATACCGGCTCGACGAAAGTCGGCTCTCTTATTGGAGACCACGTTAAAACATCAATTGGGACGCTGTTGAATACCGGCTCCTATGTCGGGGCGATGGCCCTGATTATGGCCACGGGCAAGCCGCTGCCGAAGTTTATACCGTCTTTTGCGTGGTTTCTTGAAGGTGTTGTGACAAAAGGATTTGGCAAAGGGAAATTGTATGAAACGGCCAAAATGGCGATGGGCCGGCGCGGGTGCCGGTGGTCTGAGGCCGAGCAGGCTATGTGGGACGCCGTTTTTGAAATGACGGCGCCGATGAGAAATGAGGCCGTTAAAAAGGGCAGAAGAGTAATGTTAGCTCGATAGAACAGAAAAGGAAATGAATCAATGGCAACAGTAGAAGAACGTGTTAAAGCGGTAACCGCCCGGGTTTTGAAACTCGATGCGGACGAAATCAAACCGGAACATAGCTTCACCGTCGACCTGGGAGCTGAAAGTGTGCAATCCGTGGAACTGGTGGCTATGTTTGAAGAAGAGTTCGGTGTCGAAATGGATGAAGACGCCGCCCTTTCGGTGGAAACCGTCGGCAAGGCGGTCGAATACATTGCCGAGGTCTGTAAGCAGCAGGGTGTTGATGTGGAGCAGTAGTTACTAATGCAATTAAAAAAGGGCCAATAATGGAAAAAGCAAAAAAACAGCATCCTCTGGCGGATGCAAGGGAACCGAACCTGCTTGAGGACATCTATCCGTATAGTTTGCCGCCGCTGATTCGTTTTGAAAGGCCGGCGGTCGAATATATTGACGGCGAAGCGGTGGAGTTTGACTTTGCGGCAGTTAAAGACAGGGACATTTTGATTACCGACACGACTTTCCGCGACGGCCAACAGGCCCGTCCGCCTTATACCGTCGAGCAGATGGTCTACATCTACGACCTGATGTCGCGTCTGGGCGGGCCCAACGGGGTGCTCCGGCAGACTGAGTTTTTCCTGTATACCAAGAACGACCGAGAGACGCTTGACCGGTGCCGTGCGCTGGGGCACAAATATCCTGAGTGCACCGGCTGGATTCGAGCGGTCAAAGGAGACTTTCGTTTGGTCAAAGAGGCCGGGCTGAAAGAAACCGGGATACTGACGAGCTGCTCGGACTACCACATATTCCATAAGCTGAAATTCCGCAGCCGGGCCGAATGTATGGACAGATATTGTGAGATTGTGGAAGCGGCCTTCGAGGCTGGTGTTCGGCCTCGCTGTCACCTCGAAGATGTTACGCGCGCGGACATCGAGGGATTTGTCCTTCCGTTCATTGACCGGCTGATGGAAATGAGCAGCCAGGTGCCGGAGGAGCTCTCGGCCAAGATTCGTTTGTGTGATACTATGGGTTTTGGAATCAGCTATCCCGGTGCCGAGCTGCCCAGAAGCATTCCGAAACTTATCTACAAGCTGAACCGTGAGTGCGGTGTGCCGAGCGACCGCCTCGAGTGGCACGGACATAATGATTTCCACAAGGTTCACGCCAACGGCGGGACGGCGTGGCTTTATGGCTGCGATGCGGTCAATACAACGGTGTTTGGCTTCGGCGAACGCACGGGCAATCCTCCTCTCGAGGGCGCGATTTTCGAGTACATCGCGCTTAAGGGCGACTTGTGCGGAATCGACACAATGGCGATTACCGATCTGGCCGATTATATGCGGTCTATCGGCCTGCCGATACCGGACAACTATCCGTTTGTGGGTAAGGCGTTCAATACCACGCGGGCCGGTATCCACGCCGACGGACTCCGTCGGGACGAGCAGATATACAATATTTTCGATACCGAGAAGCTGCTTGGCCGACCGCCTCGCGTCGCCATCACCGACAAAAGCGGTACCGATGGCCTGGTACACTGGGTCAACGAGTTTTTCGGCCTAAAAGCCGATGACAGAATCAACAAGATTAAAATGCACAAGCTTGCCCGCTGGGTCATCGACCAGTATGATGAACATGGTCGTCTGACTGCCATCAGTGACCAGGAGCTTGAGGCCAAGGTCAAAGAATTGCTGCCGGAGTATTGGCAAAAGTACAAAGAAAGTTAGGCGCGAATCAACACGAACGAACACAAATAGGAAACTAAAAACCAAGTGGAAGGAATTAGTAAAAATTTGTAAAAATTCGTGGCAAAAAAACCAGGCGGCTAATATGGTGATTTAACCAGTTATACCAATCACAGTTAAAGATTGCCGATAGAATCGGACATTGTGCTTACTGGAAGTGTCTGGATTCCTGCTTTCGCAGGAATGACAGGCTCAGGCAATCGGCAATTACTAAATAGAATCGGTATTACTATTTTCCAAATGCCAGAAATGGGGGAAACCGATAATGCTGGCGAGGTTGCATAGCGTTACGCTCGAAGGTATTGAAGGCATAATCTGCGAGGTTGAAGTTGACGTTGGGCGGAGCGGATTTGAAAAGTCTCTAATCGTAGGACTGCCGGATACGGCTGTGAAGGAAAGCATCGAGCGGGTCAAAAGTGCGATTATTAACTGCGGCTATAAGTATCCCAAAACGCAGTCGCTGATAAATCTGGCCCCCGCTGATGTGAAAAAGGCAGGGCCCGCCTTCGATTTGCCTATCGCCTTGGGAATGCTCACGGGCCAGGGCGCTTTGGTCAGCCCGGTCATCAAAGATTTCATAATCGTCGGCGAGCTGGCGCTGGACGGCAGGGTCAGGACCGTCAACGGCGTATTGAATATGGCTATGACCGCCGCAGCAAATGGTTTCAGCAGGATGATTGTCCCCTTAGACAACGCCAGAGAAGCTGCGGTAGTCCGAGGCATCGAGGTATATGGCGTCGGCTCGCTGGCCCAGGCGACCAGCTTTCTTTCCGGACAATTGCCGCTGGAAACAACCACCGTCGATGTCGAGGAGCTTTTCAACAAAGTATCAGATTATGATGTCGATTTCGCGGATGTGAAGGGCCAGGAAAGCGTCAAGCGTGCACTAACTGTCGCCGCTGCCGGTGGACACAACATAATGATGATTGGCCCGCCCGGAGCAGGCAAGACAATGCTGGCCCAGAGGTTGGCGACTATTCTGCCGCCTTTGAGCCTGGAAGAGTCGCTCGAAACCACCTGTGTGTACTCCTCGGTGGGCTTGCTTGGTAAAAACAAGGCGTTGTTAGCTACCCGCCCCGTGCGAATGCCGCACCATTCGGCGAGCGGCCCGGCCCTGGTCGGGGGCGGAACGATACCAAGGCCGGGTGAATTGTCATTAGCTCATTTCGGGATTTTGTTCCTCGATGAATTTGTCGAATTCCCCAGGCACGTTTTGGAGATGATTCGCCAGCCGTTGGAGGACGGCTTTATTACCGTCTCGCGTGCCAGGGGCACGACCCGCTTTCCCGCCCAGTTTATGCTCGCTGCAGCGATGAATCCCTGTCCCTGCGGCTACTTCGGCACCGATGCGAGGGCCTGTAAGTGCACACCCGGCCAAATCGAGAGGTATCTGTCGAAAATATCCGGGCCTTTGGTGGACAGAATTGACATTCATATCGAGGTCCCTGCGATAAGTTTCAGCAGACTGCGCTCCAGAAAAGGTCAGCTCGGCTCGGCTGAAATGAGACAGGACGTTGGCAGGGCAAGAGAAACCCAAACGAAGCGATTCGGCAACCGTGGCGGTTTTACCAACTCGAGAATGACGCACAAACAGGTCGAAAAATTTTGTCCGCTGGATTCGGCGAGCGAGCTGATGTTAAAGCATGCGATGACCGAATTCGGCCTGAGCGCCCGCGCCCACGATAAAATCTGTAAGGTCGCCCGCACGATAGCGGACCTGTCCGGTGTCGAGGACATCGCCCCCGAACACATCGCAGAGGCCATAAGCTACCGTAAACTCGATAGAAAATTGTAAAGCTGATATAGTGTTTGAGAAGTTCCAGACCATTCGCCGTCCCAGTGACGGACCCCGTTAGAAATTCCAAAGAGGCTAAGCATAAGCGAAAGAAAGCGAAGATTTCTAACGGAGCGGACGGAACATCGGCCGGTAAACAAGTCCGGATTGCCGTAATTTGAACTGTCCCTTTCGGTTGTGAAGCCGGCGTTCCGGTAAGGGCGGTTCGCGAACCGCCCCTACTGCTTAGGTTGGCTTCTGAAGCGCTTGTTCAATATACTTTAGGCACTCTAACAAAACCTGACTCGAATACAAAGAGCCGCTTCGCGGAGCCATTTTAATAGATTTCTCGGCCCTTCGGCTTCGCTCAGGGCAGGCTTTTTTTCGCTCGAAATGACAAACCGGGTTTTGTTATAGCTTATTAGGGTAACATGCTTTGTTGTTGACCGTCAAATTGCATTTCAAGCGGTAGATGTCTTTTGGGCTGACCCCGTTAGAGACACAAATGAAAAGACTCTTTACCGGGATGATGCGCAAAGTATCTAACGGGGCTAACGGTCTTGTTTGTCCAATAATAGTTTTATCAATCATACAGGAAGCGGCCGGTGGAACAGCCCTGCGTATCGTTGAATAAATAAAATCAATTTTGTTTAACCCGGCCCAATTTTATGCCGATAATACGTTTCGAAATCACGAAGGTAGTGTTTTAAAGAAGGAGATGTATTATGGGAATACAAAATTGGTCGGAGAATATTGTTCTTGTGGACCTGCCCCAGGAACCGGAAATGGGCGATGAGCTAAAAGCCGTTACCGAAATCATACGTGACAGGGGTGACTGTGACCTGGTAGTTGATTTTTCCAGCGTGGATATTGTAACCTCTTCGAGCCTCTCAAAGCTGCTGAAGTTACGCAAACTGGTGGGCGACTGCGGTCATCGGCTGGTTTTTTGCAGCGTTGCACCCGCGACCAAAGGCATCTTTACGGTGACCGGGCTTGACGGAGTTTTTGAAGTTGCGGATGACAAGTTCATAGCCCTGGCCAGCTTACAGATGGTCGGCAGCGAATAAACGGGGTCCCCCTTTTGCAATGAGCGGCGAAAAGGGAACCCCCGATTAACTGGGGGCATCTTACATTTATTCGTAGATTTTTCACTCCGCTGCAAGTATATTGTCAACAGTCCGCCCTTGGCGGATTTTTTTCCTGCCTTCCACACCAATCATCCATCTCGTGGACAATTTTTTTCTGTCCGGCCCTTCACAAATAAGCTCGGCGGGCACCCATTAGAAGTAAAACGCCTTGCCTGCCCGCCCAGCGGTATGGCGGGCTTGCCTCTGCCGCCAATACCGGGCATGGTTGAAATAAGTCGGATTCCGGTTAACATTGATTTGTGGATGGCTGCACCGCTTTTGTAGCTTTGCCATCCCCAAGCTGCGCTTGAGGCTGCCACCCAGGATTGAACCATGCCCAATATTCTTTTGTTTGCGGCAATTTTTATTTGACAAAGCAATATAACGTGGGGGCGGCAAATATGAGCTGAAACAGCCAAGATTTTGGTTGCATGCCGACCGTTATACGTTATAATGAAGACGATTTAAGAATGCGCGGGCAAATGCTTTCCATTCTTGTTGCAAATATTCACAACAAGAGCAATTGAGCAGCAGCCAAGCCCCCGTTAGATACGGCAAAAAAGAATTATCTAACGGGGCAAGCCGAAAGATAAAGCAGTGGTCGTGAGCTTCAATTTTGTTGAAATTTGTGTGTTTTGCGGAAGACTCTTAATAAAAGAAAGGAGTTTGAGATGAATAAGAACAATTTAACCAGGCGACAATTTATAGCCGCGGCATCAGCGGGTTCCCTCGCTGCGGCTGCCTCAAGGACAATTCCTGCCTACGCTAATCCAAGCAACAAAGCGGGTAAACCGGCAATTCTCGGCGGTCAGCCGGTCAGGACCAAAGGCTGGCCTTCCTGGCCGGTCTGGGACAGAGACGCAGAAGAATCTATTCTGTCCGTATTACGGAGTGGAAATTGGTATCGGGGCAGGGGAACAAAGGTTTCAGAATTTGAAAAAAAGTATGCCAAGCTAATGGGGGCCAAGCGTTGTCTTGCCACTGCAAGTGGTACCACCGCTTTGCTTGTTGCTCTCCATATCCTTGGCGTGGACGCCGGAGACGAGGTCCTTGTTGCGCCTTATACATTTATTGCAACTTATAACGTGGTTTTTCTTACCAAGGCCCTGCCGGTATTTGTTGATACGGACCAAGAAACGTTCACGATGAATCCGGATAAAATCGAAGAAAGAATCAACGAACGGACAAAAGCGATTCTGCCCGTTCATATTCTGGGACTGCCTGCCGATATGGACAGAATCAATGCCATTGCGAAAAAGCACAACCTTTTGGTAATAGAAGATGCCTGCCAGGCGTGGTTGGCGGAATACAGAAACAAGAAGTGCGGAACTCTCGGCGACCTGGGCTGTTTCAGTTTTCAGAATTCCAAAAACATCCCGGCCGGTGAAGGTGGCGCCATCATCGGCAATGACGAGGAGCTTATGGACAGATGCTACTCTTTCCATAACTGCGGCAGACCTTACGGGAGCGTGAAAAGAACCAGCGGTTACCCCGTCAGGGGAAGTAACCGGAGAATGCAGGAATTCCAGGCCGTTATTTTGATGTCGCAGATGAAGCGCATTCAAAAAGATGCTGATACGCGTCTTCTCAACGCGCTTTATTTGACATCGAGAATCAAAGACATTCCAGGGATTATTCCCTACAAATTGGCTGACGGAGCAACGAGGTCTGCGTATCATCTGTATCCGTTCCGGTATAAAAAAGAGCATTTTAGTAACGTTCCCCGAAACAGGTTCCTTGCAGCCTTGAGGGCGGAAGGTATTCCGTGTTCAGGAGGTTATGGTCCCCAAAATAAAGACGGCCTGGTTGAGGATGCTTTGAATTCGGAAGGGTTTAAGAGACTTTATTCGAGCCGGAGACTAAAGAGATACAGAGAAGAAAATCACTGTCCCGACAACGACCAGCTCTGTAAGGAAGCGGTGTGGTTCTCTCAGAGTATGCTTCTCGGAACGAAAAGGGATATGGAGACAATAGCTGATGCCATCTTGAAGCTTTATGAGAACCGAGACAAACTGGCATAGTTTTAATACAGGAGGTATCTGGTGAAAAGGCGTATATTGCCGGCGAACAGCAGCCGTTTTCTGACCCGCACCAATCGGACGATAGCGGCTAAGCCGGCACCCACCAGGTTAAGACCATCGTGGCTGCGATACAATTGGTGCGGGTTGGCCGCGTTAGTGGTTTTATCCGCTTCAGTATCGCAGGGGCAGGAGTGGACTCGATTCCGCGGCCCGAACGGACAGGGTATCAGCCACGGCGAGACAATTCCCATTAAATGGACGGAAAAGGATTACAACTGGAAGGTCAAGCTGCCCGGGGGCGGCCATTCGTCGCCCGTGGTCTGGAAAGATAGGATTTTCGTTACGAGCGGAGACGAGAAAGCCGGCTGCGGCATCATTCTTGCCTTGAGCGTCTCTGATGGTCACACTTTGTGGCAAAAGCAATATGTGGCAGGCTCATATCGCAGGAATAGCCTTAATAGCTACGCATCTCCCACGCCGGCAGTGGATGCCGACCACGTTTATGTGCTCTTGCCTGCTTCCAACAAGACTATTCTGGCGGCACTGGACCATAATGGCAACGAGGTCTGGATGCGTACATTCGATGGAGTCCATTCCAGTCATGGGGCGGGGGGTTCTCCGGTTGTCTTCGAGGACATTGTGGTGTTTACCCACGAGCAGGAGCGAGGCGGTGATGATGTCCTCAGCGTCTGGATGGCAGTGGAGGGCAAGACCGGCCGGACGCAGTGGCGCCTTGAGCGCGAAAAGAGCCCCAAGATGTCATATTCCACACCTTGTCTTTACGGTGAGGACAAGCCGCAATTAATCTTCACCAGTTACCAGCACGGCATAACCGGTGTGGACCCGCATACGGGCCGGGTGATGTGGGAAGCCAAATCTGCATTTGCGCACCGCGTGGTCAGTTCGCCGGTCATCGCAGGTGAACTAATCATCGGGACCTGCGGCACAGGTCCGAGCGGCAAGCGGTTAGTTGCCATTCGGCCCGGCGGAGCAAATAAACCCACCGAACCGAAGGAGGTTTACAGGATTGAGAACCGCACCGTGCCGTATGTACCTATCTCTTTGGCTCTGGGAGAGCTGCTGTTCACATTTCACGACCGGGGAGATATTTCCTGCCTGCGAAGCGCCACGGGCGAACAACTCTGGCGTGAAAAACCTGCCGGCAGATTCTATGGCTCGCCGGTTTGTGTAGATGGCAAACTGTACTGTATCACAACGGCCGGAGAAGTTGTCGTCCTCAGAGCGGCTCCCACCTACGAGCTGCTTGCAGTCAATCCGTTGGGCGAAAAGAGCCACGCCACCCCTGCGGTTGCGGATGGGAATATGTACCTTCGAACGCTCACGCACCTGATTTCGATTGGCCGAAAGAAAGAGTAGGCTAGGGGACAAGCCGGGACGTAAGAGGAGAAGGAGTGGAAGAGCTGACTCGCCGACGATTTATGAAAATCCTGGGACTTTCAGCGGCGGCCGCAGCGCTGTCAAGGTATTGTGCGATAGGATTTTTAAGGCGGAGGCTTTTTTAGCTCCTCGATTTTTGGCAGGTCTTTTAGGGTATTCAGGCCGAAGACTTCGAGGAACTTCTTCGTTGTGCCGTAGAGCATGGGTCTGCCCAGGACTTCTGCCCGGCCAACAATCTTGACCAGTCCCTTGTACATAAGGTTTCGGACTACCTCGCCGACTGCGACACCCCTTATGGCCTCGATGTCGGCCCGGATGACCGGCTGTTTGTACGCGATTATCGCGAGCGTCTCCATTGCGGCGGGACTTAGTTTGCTGTCACTGCGGACGCGAAGCAGCTTTTTTAGCCAGGGATTGTAGCTGCTTAAAGTAAGCATTTGGAAACCACCGGCAATCTCCTCTATTCTAAAGGCATTGTTGTTGGCCTGGTACTTGTCGTTGAGTTTCTTTACCTGCCAGCGGATTTGTTTTATAGATGTCCCGACGATGTCGGCCAGCCGAGCGGCTGAGAGGGACTCATCACTGGCAAATAAAACAGCCTCGGCAATCGACTCTGTCGTCGGCCCGGCATCGGGTGAAATTCGCGTTTGTTCCACCGAGAGGTGTCCCTCTTGTTCCTGCATATCCGTTTGGCTTGGTGTGTTCTCTTCGTGCTCTTTTGTCATAGTTTTTTCCATTTGAATGGGTCGGCATCCTTTTTGCTTATTTTAATTGTTACCTGTTTTATCTGCTTTTGCAACTGTTTTGCCAATTTGCTTAGTATAAACCGTTCGGAGACGGTATGGCTCAAACAAATACAGGTCAGACCCGCTTCTTGTGCGGCAATGGCGTGGTGATGCTTCAGTTCGCCGGTAACATAGCAATCCGCCCTTGCGGCGATGACCGAGTTGATGATTTTTCCGCACGAGCCTGCGCAGACCGCAGCGGTTTTCACCAATCGTTCTTCGTCTCCGACTATGCCGACAGCTTGAGCGCCGGTATATTTCTCGATTCTCTTGATTATTTGTTTTATCCGCACCGGCGGAGTTAATTTACCGATTCTGCCTAATCCGAATTTCGGCTGAGGATTGTACAGTTTGAAACAATCAAAGGCGGGCGTCTCGTAAGGATGTGCCTTTTTCATTGCTGCGATTACGTTATCGAGTTTTTTCGCCGGCACAATCGTTTCAAATTTTATCTCCGGCACCTTTTCCAGTTTTCCCTTTTTGCCGACAGCCGGCTTTGCGCCTTTCAGAGGCAAAAAGGTGCCTGTCCCCTCGGCGCCGAAACTGCAATTTCTATAATTACCTATCGCACCTGCACCGGCGGCGAAGACGGCGTTTGAGACTTTGGCCGCCGATTCGATGGGGACAAAGACGACGAGTTTGTAATTGTCGCCCGCGGGATTATCAACGTAATCGCCGAGGGCTTCAGCGTCCCGAATACCTACAATCTCTGCGAGGCCGTCGTTTACTCCGCCTATGGCGGCATCCAGGGCGGTATGTATCGAAAAGACTGCAATCCCGGCTTTTATCAAATTATAGACGGCGCTGGTCGCACCATCGGAAGTGATATTTTTCAGGCCGTCCCAGATGACGGGATGATAACTTATAATCAGGTCGGTTTTTGCTCTTTTTGCCTCGGCGACAACGTCGCCGGTTATATCTATTGTCAGCAGAATATTTTTCACGTTGGCCTGTGCATCACCGATGAGCAGCCCCACGTTGTCCCAATCCTGCGCTAATTTCAGGGGGACTATTTTTTCTATTCTCTCTGCAATGTCCTTTACTTTCATCTGGTCTTCCTGCATTCGGTTTTAATAAGTTCCTCGAAGCCCTTTTGCAACTTTTTGGTGATTGGACCTGGTTTGCCGTCACCTACCGTGTGCTTCTCTACTTTGGTTATCGGCATAATCTGCATAATTACATTCGTCAGAAAGGCCTCTTCGGCAGCTAAACAATCATCTATATTCAGGTCTTTTTCAACCAGTTTTATGGAATTTTTTAAGGCGATTTGGCAGACGGTCTTTCTCGCTACGCCTGCAAGGACCGGCGTTTCAATCGGCGGAGTGTATAGCACCGAATCTTTGACCAGGAACACATTGCTTATGCAGCCCTCAGCCAGGCGGTTATCTACGGTAAACCACATCGCTTCAGCCGCTTTTCTCTGGTGTGCCCATTTTAGGGCGAGCATACGCGAGAAATAGCTTGTCGTCTTGTGCCCGCAAGTCGGCTCAGCGGGATTTTGCCTGAATGGGCACAGCACGACCAGGACGCCGTTTTTGTAATATTCAGCCGGATAAGGCACTAATTTCGTGGCGGTTATAAGAAGTGTCGGATGGCGCTGCTCTTCCGATTCGAACATCGGCCCACTTGTCAGTGTCAGGCGCATACGAGCGTCGGTAAGTTTATTTGCCTTGAGGACTTTATAGATGGATTCAGAGATAAATTTTCTGTGGGGCGGCTTTATCGTTAAGGCGCCGGCACTGAAGAACAGCCGGTCCAGATGGTCTTTTAGCGAGAAGACGACGCCGTTATAGCTTCGCATCGTCTCGAAAAGACCAGCACCGTACAACAGCCCACTATCGCTAACCGATATGCCGGCCTTGCCGATATCGACTAACTTATCATTTAGAAAAACCTTTTCAACCATTACTCGTTTTCTTCAACCTTCCACTTTAACTCCGAGAGTTGATCCGTCCACAGAAATCTCACGCGTCCATTATTGAACAATATTTGGAAGTAGCCTCGAATGTGCGTTTTATGATTCTCAGTGTTCAGTAACTCTGGCCCGCCAAATTGATTCCAGCCCTCATTAGTCTCAAACAGTAGCACCATATCCGGCGGAGAATTCGGCTCTGCATTTGGATTTATTGCATAATGACTCCGATCCTTGCCTCCGCCTGGGCAAACGAGTTGTTCCTCAGTCACGTAGCCACCTTGTACCAGCAGATCGCACCATTTATCCGGTCTCGGATATTTCCCATCGTGATTATTGGCGTAAACTAACATTGCCTTTCTGAGTTCACTCAAATTAAGCCTGCAAACCTCTTTATGTGCTAGTAAACGTGCTTCTGCAGTGCCAATAGCAAGTATTGTAATTGTAATAACAAGATACAAAAGGCTGGACAAAATGCCTGCCACAGCTAAGCCTGTTCCTTTTACGACCCCTTCCTTGACTTTAATGATTACCAAACTAATAACACCAATTATGAAGGCAAAAGAGCTTAAAGAAATAGTGCTTATGACAAGGATGACAACAAAACCAGTGCTAATAGTCTTTGCTCCACGCCAACTTGTAACAGCCTCTGGAATCGTTAGTAATCCGGCAACGATTACTCCCACTACAAAAATTGCCCAAACACTGATTCCGCAGACAAACGATATCTTTGCCCACTTGCTCGTCACGGGCTTCTGCTCAATTAAGCCTTTATTTGCTTCGGTATCATTTTTATGTGCTTCTCTCATAGTTTCGCTGCTACTTGTGTTGCTTTGATTCCTGCCAAGAGTGCCCTTGCTTTTGTAATAGTTTCGTCCCATTCGGCCTGGGGGTCGGAGTCGGCAACGATACCGCCGCCGGTTTGGGCGAAGGCCATTTGGTTTTTGATAATAATTGTTCGTATAACGATATTCAAGCAAGCACTGCCGTCGAGGCCGATATAGCCGATACCGCCGGTATAGACGCCTCTGTCTGTCGGCTCGGTCTCGTCGATTATCTCCATCGAGCGAATTTTTGGAGCGCCGGTAATCGAGCCGCCGGGGAATATCGCTTTTAGAATATCGCAGAATGTAATTTCTTTGCGAAGTCGTCCGGCTACGGTTGCCACGGCGTGAAAGACCGTCGGATAGCTTTCAATTGTCCTCGGCTGAACGACCTTCCTTGTTCCGGGTTCGCAGATTCGGGCGATGTCGTTGCGCTCCAGGTCGACTATCATATTCAGCTCTGCCTGCTCTTTTTCACTGGATAGAAGCTCGTCGAAATTCCTTGCATTGATTTGCTTACCCTGACCGTCCTCACTTACTCGCGGCCGGGTGCCTTTAATCGGCTTGGTGCTGATGATGCCATCGGCGATTGTTATAAACATCTCAGGCGAGGCGCTTACTATGTGAAAACTGCCGGCGTCAATATATGCAGCGTAGGGGCTGGGATTGTAATGGTTTTGCCAGTGGAAAAGTGCTATGGGCCTGGCGTTATAGTCGCACTCGAACCGCTGTGAAAAGTTAATCTGGTAAACATCGCCGTCATAGATATAGCGTTTTATTTTCTCGAACATCCGCAGGTAATAATCCTTGTCCATGTTGCATCGAATTTGTGAGAAATCTATGTGTTCGATATCTGCGGGTGGAGGCGGGGGCACGGAGATTTTGCGGGCTTTGGTAAAGACGTTTTCGAGACTTGCTAATTTCTCCTGCGGCTTTTCAGAATCATCCGGCAACTGCAGGGCTATAGCAAAGCAGGTTCCTTCGAGATGGTCATAGGCGATAAAACGGTCGTAGAAACAGAGCCGAATCAGCGGCATTTGCAGGTCATCAATAGTTGTTTCCGGCAGACGTTCGATGTATCTGCCGAGTTCGTAGCTGAAATAACCTATCCATCCGCCTCGGAAAAACCCCTTGGGCAAGTCGTCGGCAGGCCCTTTTACAAGTTTGTATTTTTCCAGGGCCCGTTGTAGTTTTCCGAACGGGTCTTTTTGTCCAGCCCGGAATTCAAATATTTCTTTCGGTCCAGCGGCCCAGCAGCTGAATCTGTCCGCGTCTGCTTTTGCTGAATTGCCGCCGAGAATTGATGGATTTCTTAGTCCGGCGAATACTTCATTTAGAGCCGGTAGATTTATCGAAGAGCGGATTTTTTTATAGTGTAATCTGCAAAGAGTTCCTTTATCCGCCTTAGTAAGTGTCTTTAATGCTACTATCCTGTTAGACTTTGCGGGTGCAGTGAAGCGGTCACTTTTTGTGTTTTGTATTTTGGACATATAGAACTCGGTTAGCGCCGAGATGCGGCCAGGCGATTAAAGGCTGCTTCTTATCGAATCTAAATGTTTCCTGGCATCCGGAACCATCTTAAAGAATCCTTCGAGCTTTTCACAGGCATATTCATCGCAGTGGGCGCAATTTTCAATTGCCTTTTCTTTTCCGCATTTTCTTATCTCACAGACTTTGCAGTGGCCGAAAAGACGGTTACTATCTGATGTGCAGCCGTCACAATTGATATCTTCCGGTTTTATGTCCTGGTTGTACTGTTTTGACCAGAGTTGGGCCACTTCCGTTCTTTTTTCGTTATCATCGTTGATTGTTGCGATGAATGCTCCACACTCACTGCATAGCAAACCACAAACTGCTGTCATCTCAGTCATCGTTTTCCTTTCCGTTAATCGTATATAGCCACCATCTCATTTTGTTCTGTCGTTTTGACCTTGGCTGCCGCTCAAAATATAACGTCATTATCAGGCCGTTACCAGTTCTTATCCTGAACCAGTGTTTACGTAGATACTTCTCGGGGCCGCCGCTTCTACAAGGCCCCAATTCCTTCCAGACCTCAAGAACATCAGCAACTTCGTATTCTTTGTCTCTGAAAATAAATCGGCCCGGTAGTCCCGGCTCACCTCTTGTCATTGCAGCCGGCTCAAACGTACCTGCGACCGGCTCAATCGGCTCACTAACGAATTCCTCGCTCATATTCCTGTTTTTGCGTTTTGAACTCATTGTAAATCAGCACACTTGATGAAGTGCCAATTCTGTCTGCACCTGCGTTCAGCATTTCAATTGCCTGCTTTGCGGTCCTGATTCCGCCTGCGGCCTTTATTTTACAGTTTGGGGCGGTTTCCTTCATCAGCTTTATATCCTCGACGGTTGCTCCGCCGGCAGGATTCATTCCCGTGCTTGTTTTTATAAAGTCAACGCCAACGTCCTGTGCGATTCGGCAGGCAAAGACCTTTTGTTCGTGGTTTAGAGCCGCTGATTCGATTATCACCTTCAGCACGACCGGCGGCCTCATCGACCGGCAAACCTTTAGCACCGCCTGCAATTGGGTGAGCAGGTATCGCGAGTCGCCCTCGATTATCGCCGCCAGGTCAGCGACCATATCAAGCTCGTCGGCGCCGGCAAAGATGGCGTCTTTGGCCTGGGCGGCCTTGTTCTTGGTCGAATCTGCGCCGAGCGGCAAACTCACCACACCTCCGACAGCGACTTTTGAGCCGTGTAATTGTTCAGCAGCCAAGCCTACCCATCGCGGATTGACTGATACTGCATGAAATCCGTAGCTCTTTGCCTCATCGCATAGCTGTTTGATTTGCTCGCTTGCCGCGGTGGCGCTGAGCAGCGTATGGTCGATACAACCTGCCAGTTTCTTTTCGTTCGCGATTTCCACTTTATTAGGCGAAGTCTTGGCAATTCTTACACGCGTTTTTGATCCACATAACATGTTTGTCTGCCAGGCTTTTAGCCCTTCTTAAATCATTTAAATTTTCTAATACTCTATTAAGTCTGTATCCGCTTGTTGCTATTCGGGAGCAGAAATACCAAATCCCCATATTAACCAGTTCAGGGTTCGCCGCATTTCCCTCTGATTGACGGACTATCCACTCAGCTAATTTTACTTTGTCTTTATTATTCAAGCTGCGCCCGTTTTTTATTTTTCCCTTCAATTTTGAAAATTCATTCTCATCTAAAAGTATTACTGTTCTTGCAACCCAAATATCTATTGGTTGGAGTAAGTGTCTATTTTGCGTTTCGCTTAAGTCTATTTCCATGATATGTGCTAAATCTCTTAGAAAAAAAGATGCAATTTTTTCACCTACTCCCTGAATAGACTTTAGCAAATAGAAAACGCTTTTAATATCCTTATCTTCAACAATCTTATGTTGGAGATAAGTAGTGAAGGACTTATTCTGAATATCTTTATTATTCGATACTATTTGTATGACTGAAAGTTTCGATGTTTTATATGTTTTTTCTTTCCTTTGATAAGATGTTCTCCTCGGACATAAGGGATTATTTTGATGATTTAACTTATGACCATTGATTGAGTTACTGAAATGGTTCCATATCTTATCAGCGGCATCATTCTGGTTCAAATCACCATTACCTTTTTTATAATAGAGCAACGCATCAACAGCAGCATGAAAATAATCCGGTTTTCTTCCTTGCCTTTCAAACGCATATTCCTCTAAAAATATGGCTAAGGAATCCCAAATATCGGTAGTGTGGTTAGGATATTTCTTCCATGAAAGAAGCATACCCTGTTTATAAAAACAACTAACCTGCTCGAAAAATCGCCACCATTGTTGAACACTGTTCATAATCTATTATCCCCCAAAATTTTGCCTGACTTAAAATGAGCAAGAAAGTTATTATGTACGGTTTTAAGTAGAATTTCAAATGAGGCCGTGTCCTAAAATAATTTATTGAATTCCTTCTCTATGCCTAATGTCTTGACCCATCTTTTAAGATAGTACAAATCAAGGTTTTCGCTATTTAATCTGTATATACTCTCGCAGTCTTTAATTTGTCTTTCCGAACCGCCGGCAGATTTACTCCAAAGAAGTTTTGAAATAATGAGGTCTTCAGGGCTTATGACATATATCTCTTTGCCTTGAAAGTTTATCTTAACTCTGTTATTAAACTTTTGTATTTCATAGCTATCTTCCTTCAGTGGGATAAGGTCAATTTTGAAGCAGGTTTTATTAAGTATTATATTGAACATGCTTTTATCTAAAATGGCTTTTTGTGCCTTTTCAGTGCTAATGTAAGCTTCGCCTTTGATACTGCTTAAAAGAGGTACAATTTGTTTACTTTGAATTTGAATTAGAATGTCAATATCCATTGTTGTCCTGATATGGCCCCAAAACCCGACAGCGGCACCGCCGGTAATCATGTAGGGGACATTTGCTGACTCTAACTTCCCGCAAATCCACTCTAAGGTTTCAATGAATATATTTTTTTCATTGTCAATTTCAGACATTCCTCCAGCTCCTTATCATCGAGGTCAGGATGTTTATATCTAAGCCCTGCTTTGATGGCTTTAATTTGGCCATCAATCAATTGGATCATTAGCGAGAATCTATCCGAAGGGCTTTTTTCCCTGAGTAAATGTAATTGCTGTATCTCTGAATGGCTTAAATACATAGTGGATATTATACCTTCTTTTCTATATAGCGTTTCTTTTCGAAGAATTCTATAGCACAATTTAAATCTGTAAAGACTTTTGTTGCGGTTTGTGTAACGAACACCGAGGGAGGCTGCTTTGACGTCCAGATGACGTATACTTCTTTGGCGGCTTCGTGGGCGTGCTGAAGCTCCCTTTCGACTCCGCTGGATATTGCGGCCCGGCCGTCGCCAAGAGCCGGGATAAAACTGATTATCATATCCGACTGCTCAATCAATAAGAAATCGCGGGCGTATATCTGGCTGTTAATGTCACGTTCAATCTGCCGGACCTCGTGCAAATCCAGCCGGATTGTCCGTCCCAGGACTGTCAGCTCGACGAAATCGAGTCCTTTTTGGCCTGCCTGCCTGGCATAGTGCGGCAGATATGATTCTTCAAGGTCGGCAGGGTCGAAGCAGATAAAGAATTTCTTCATCAGTCGGCGGAATTCGGCGATTTCTTTTTTAACATTTTCAATATCGCCGACGTGGGTCATTGGAAAACTTAAGTAGGTTTTTTTAGTTGAGCGCTCAAAAACAAGTTTATAAAATGTTTCAGCGGTTTCCTCTTCGGCGCCGCGGGCAAGACAATAAAAAGGGATTTTTTCGTCAATTCCTTTACACAGCATTTCTGTGCCGATGATTTCTTCTTCGCGCCAGACAATCAAATCTTTCAGGCAGTGTTCTATGGAGTGTTCGTCGACGAGCCGGGTATGTAAAGCGGCGACACCGTCAATCAGGCAGATATACATATCGGCACCGAGCTGTCGCATCTGGTCGAAGTCCATTGCCGGGAACAAGCCGTGCCGCCAGCGGAAGGTTGCGTGGGTGTTGACGACCAGGTTCGCCGCTTTTTCGGCTTTTGCGATGATGTCTTTGAAAACGCTGCGGCGAAGCGAGCTTAGCCTTTTCATTGGAATGTCGAGGATTTTACCGGGCGGGATATCAGGCGCTTCGGCATACATCATATTGCCGACATTGCATAAAAGCAGAGCCTTGCCTCTCTTGGCGGCGAATTGACAGACATTCTGAAGGTAGCTTTTCTTGTCAATGCCGACCATCCCTGTAACAACGACTATCATCTCGCATCCCGTATCTCGTATTTCGCCTCTCGTATCTCCCATGAGATACGTTTCACGATTCACGAGATAAGCCTTAAAAGTTCTTTAATCTTTGTTGTCTGTCGTAATTTTTTAATGCTGCGACAAGCTCGTCCATATCGCCGTTCATTATCTTGTCCAGGCAGTAAAGTGACAAGTTGATTCTGTGGTCTGTTATGCGATTTTGCGGGAAATTATACGTCCTGATTTTGTCAGACCTGTCGCCTGAGCCGATCATCGTTTTGCGTTGCGAGTCGCGCTCGGCCCTTTTTTTCTTTTCCTCTTCTTCGTAAATCCTGCTTCTTAAGATTCTCCAGGCCTTGGCGCGATTTTTGTGCTGGCTTTGTTCGTCCTGCATATTAACAGTAATTCCCGTTGGGACATGCTCGAGTTTAACGGCGCTGCTGACTTTATTGACATTTTGTCCGCCTGGTCCGCTTGACCTGCTGACATGCTCGACGACATCATCAGGAGCTATCTGGATATCGAGTTCTTCCGGCTCAGGCAGTACCGCTACAGTTGCAGCAGATGTGTGAATTCTTCCCTGCGATTCGGTCTGCGGCACGCGCTGGACGCGGTGTCCGCCGCCCTCGTAGCCCAGCTCGGACCAAACGCCCGGGCCTTTGATGCCGAATATGACTTCGCGGAAGCCGTTCTTTTCTGTCGGGCTGAAGCTGAGTTGTTCAATCTTCCATTTTCGGCCCTCGGCGTATCTTACATACATATTGTATAAATCGCGTGCAAACAGTGCCGCCTCTTCGCCGCCGGTGCCTGCCCGTATTTCCATTATGACCGAATTTGCACTTATCTGGTCAGCTATTATCAGGCTGTTTGTGATGTCCTCAAGCAGGTTCTTCTTTTTACCTTCGAGCTGTTGAATCTCTTCTTTGGCCAGTGCCCTGAAATCTTCATCTGCTGTGTCGTCCTTTAGTATCTGCTCGGCGTCTTCAATGGCGGCTACTGTTGTTTTGTACTCGCGGTACCTGGTAACTATTGTTCTCAGTTTGCCCTGCTCTTTCGACAGCGCTATCAGCCTGGATGAGTTACCGGCGTTCGTCGGGTCGGCAATCAGCTTTTCGATTTCGCTGTATCGTGCCTCGATTTCATCAAGTTTTGCCGGCAAGCTGTCTGTTTTTTCAGCCATAAATACAATCCTCTAAAAGTGAAAAATAGCAAATAGCATATATGAACCGGACGCTAAACGGTGGATGCTAAACGCTATTATTTTGGAAGGGCAGCTATTGCTGCTGGTCTTTTTTGGTTTTTTTAGGGCCCACATTTTGCGGCTTTTTGCCTGCCCCCGTGTCTTCCGACGCGAGTCGGGTTGGCGGTGAGGGAGGGGCCGTTTTGATGTAATTTTTGCCGTATTTCTTCTGGAACCGCTCTATTCGGCCGGCGGTGTCGACATATTTTTGCTTGCCGGTATAGAACGGATGGCACATCGAGCATATCTCAGCGTGGATTTCTTTGACGGTACTGCGGGTCTCGAAGGTGTTACCGCAGCCGCAGTGAACCACGACCTTATTGTATTTTGGATGTATTTCTTTTTTCATAACTACAGTTCTCCAGAAACCTTCAAACACAAATTCTAACAGTCTTAACGGCAGATTGCAATAGAAAATTGCAGAGTTATTACATTTTTTAGCGGCTAATAATATCACTTTTTTATTGGACGAAGACAATATGGCCGGGCCGTCTATTGCCCTCGACAAAGCCGGAGGCTTAAAAATACGGGAATTTTTGAGAAACATTGAACCTTCATTTGTTTTTACTCGATAATAGCTTTTGAGAGAGGGCCTCAAATGGTTTGGTCGGCTGGAGGCAGGGGCTCGTGGCAGACTTATGGAGACCGGATAATGCGAATTAGATACGCTGTCTCGACAATGGTATTTTGGTGGCGTGAGAACAATCTTTCCTTCGAGCAGGAATGCCGGTTTCTCCACTCGTTAGGTTTTGGCGTGGAGCTATGGCCGAGTATAAAAGGTCAGGACGAGTGCCGTTACGGTAGACGTAATTGGCCCCGGCTGGTCGAAGCTACTAAGGATATGCTGGTTTCGATGCGCTCTCGCAGTGACGGGCCGACGTCGGAAGAGTGGAGTGAACAAATCGAGTGTGCCAAGCTGCTCGATGCCAATATTGTGACGGATTTGCTGAGTTTGGGTATTCGCGACGGCGCAGAACTTGAGAACTGTGATTTTGCCGGCCGGATTGTCAAACTGGCCGAGGAAAATAACGTCAAATTGTGCCTCGAAACCGGCAGCTTGCAGACACTGAAGGACGTCGGTAGAAAATTTGAATCGATATCGTATTGCCTCGACACCGGCTATGCCAATCTGGACCGGGAATTTTCCTTCAAGCAGTACGTGGACGATTTGGCCGAGAGAGTGGCGTATTTGCACTTGAGCGACAACTACGGCCATATAGACGACCATGAGCGGCCTGGATTGAAGGGCGGTATATCCCGTGAAAATTGGGAATACCTGTTTAACGGTTTGAGCAAATACGATAACGACGTAATCGGTTCTTTTGAAATGAGCCCGTCTATGCCGGCTGTGATGATACGGCAGGCCGGCGAATTTTTGTTTGACGAATTGCAATGGCCGAATCGGCCGCAGAGACAGCCCAGGCATGTAGAGGTCATCTATAATCCCGTATAAAAAAGACCCTGAATCACGGCTGAGAAAACAACTCATTGGGGAGGTTTGAAGAGTGAAAATCGGGAAAAGCTAAAAAAGGCCGTCAAAACGGCAAAATTCTTGTTGATTATAGTTTTCGTGATAATATAATGAGACTTGATTTTCTTAAATGTACGGAATCAACGGGTGCCGGTCTAATTTGGAGACAATTATGAACGGAGTTAGACTTGGGAATCCTTTTTTATTTGCAATCTTAACGCTCTTAAATCTGCCCTTTTTTACAGGTTGCAATACCCCTAAGGGCCACTTGACCACTTTTAACAGGCACTTTGAAAGTTTGGACTATGAGAGTTCAGCCCTTTTTGCCCAGAAAAAGATAAGCAAACGGAAAAACCCCAAAGGCGAGGATTTACTCTGGGCATTACAGCTTGGGACTGTTGAAAGAATCCGCAAAGATTACCGGAAAAGTACGGAGTGCTTCGATAGAGCTGAGGATATGCTTAAGTATTATGACGAGCAGTCCAAAGTTGGGGATGCTATCGGTTCCACGATTGCAAGCGACAACGTAATTCCTTACAGGGGCGAAGAGTATGACGGTATAATGATTAATACATACAAGGCCCTGAATTTTATGACTGAAGGCGAGATGGATTTGGCCAGGGTAGAGTTTAATCGGGCCCTTGACAGACAAAGGCGGGCAAAGGAAAAATTCAGTAAAGAGATAAATAAACTCAAGTCCGAGCTGGAAGGGGAGCAACAACAAGACAAATTTTCACAATCCAATGTTGAAAATCCCAAGACGCGTGAACTGTTGGCTCAAAAATATCCCAATCTCTATAATTTTGAGGCTTATCCCGATTTCGTTAATCCTTTTGCGACCTACCTGGCAGGTATATACTTTAGTCTCGTTGGCGACCACTCCAGGGCGGTGGATTTGCTCAAAGAGTCCTGTGGAATGGTTGCCAACAATGCCTATATAGCTGAAGACCTGAGTATTATCGAGGGGATACTTGACGGACAAGGTCAGCTTGAAGATACAGTGTGGTTGGTATTTGAAAATGGATTGGGGCCTGTAAAAAAAGAATTCAGGCTGGATATTCCGTTATTCGTTGCAACAAATAAAGTTAAATATGTGGGGATAGCCCTGCCAAGGCTGGAATTTAGAGACAGGGCATGTCCGTCTCTGGTCGCAGAAGTTGACGGAGAGCGTTATGAGACTTGTCTGGTCTCGGACATGGACAGGGTTGTCCAGACAGAGTTCAGTAAAGATTTTACGGGTATTTTAATGAGAGCTATTATATCGGCAACAGCAAAAGCTGTTGCTCAATATGCTCTTGAGGAACAAAATTCTAATGCCGGCTCTATCGCGTCCATTTTAATGGCGGCATACAGTTTTGCATCAACCGCTGCAGATGTCAGGATATGGACGAGTTTGCCGAAAGATTTTCAGGTCGCGAGGTTCAAAAAGCCGAAAAACGGGAAATTAAAAATTACTCCTCAAGGGTCTATTTCGCTTGATATTGATATTCCTGCTTGTAATAATGCAATAGTATATGTTAGAATAACAACTAATCAGGCCGTACCGGCGTATGAGGTTATGACTTTTTAACTTAATATTTTTTGTTAGACAGAGGGATAAAATGAAAACGATTACCAATATATTGCTTTTTGTTGTTGCGGTTGTGCTTGCAGGCTGTTTTGAGAAGCCCGATTCCAGAATTCACCTGAGGGAACAGATAAGAAGCGACTCTCTTGCGGATAATATCGTAACTCGGCCGGTAGCCCATGCCTTTAGTGCATTGATAGGGGAAAGCATTGAAATCACGCAGGCCGTTATGAGAAGAAACGATGCCGGACTTCTTGAGCTTTATGTTAACGGGTACAACCGCTCATACCAAACCAAACGATTCAGATACAGGGTGGAATGGCTTGATGACAGTGGTCTATTGATTCAAAGTAAAACAAGTGTCTGGCTGCCGGCGTCAGCGATGGGTAAATCTCCGTTTAGCCTTAAGGCCGTTGCGCCGACACCGAAAGCCGTGAATTTCAGAATGGATACAAGAAAGTGGGAGTAAATTATGAGGCGAACAATATTACATCTAATAACGGTAAGCAGTATTTTAGCGGCAGGTTGTGCGCAGGAAACGGTGAACATCGATGTTATGCACGATGAGGGAAAGCCTGTTATGGCTCTGGACTACAGGGACTTCGATCTCGCCGCAAGTCAGCTAACTCAATCTTTGCTGGGTTCGGGTGCTCTTAAGAAGGAAGGCGGGGGCAGGACCGTTGTGGCCAGGGGCCGAATCGTAAACGACACTATGCAAAGAATCGATACCAGCCAGCTTATGTCAAAAATTGAGATAGAGATATTAAGGAGTGGACAGGCAGTTATGACCCGCGCCATCGGCAGCGATGCCGACAAGCTCCTTCGTGAAGGGCGGGAATTGAGAGACGATGAAGAGTTTGACGCAAGCACCATCCCGGAAAGAGGCACCCTGCAAATGTTCGACTTTAGCATCAAGGGGAAAATCTTTCAGAGGAACATCCGCTACGACAAAAACCGTCAGCAGGTTGAGTATTATTTCCAGCTCAGCCTCTCCGATAGCGTAAGCGGCCTGACATTTTGGCAGGATGAAGTAATTGTTGGAAAAAGGGGCAGCAATAAGTCTGTTGCCTGGTAAAAGAATTTAACAGTCACGTTTTTTAAGAGGGTGGAAAGATGAAAAAAATAATGAGCATATTCGTGCTGTGCCTGCTGGCCACGGCAGTTATGGCTGTTGTGCCGACGCCGGCGGCGGAGCATAATCCTACGGGTAATCCCGGCGACAAAGATGACACATCCAGCGGCCTTTTGCGGACCGAAAGAAACTACGTTGTTATCCGGGAAGTCATCGGCCAGGGCGCCGACAGAGAACAGGCCATAAAGAACGCCCTCTATAACGCCGTCAGTCAGGTCAGAGGTGTCAAAGTTGATTCCGGCAGCTACGAATTTGTCTTCCGCGGCGGAGGCGCCGGAATAGGCGCCGACCGGCCCGGCGGCACACGCCTTGAGTTCGGCTCGGTCGATGTCGCAACAAAAGGCACTGCCTATACAACCGAAATCGGCGGACTCGTAAAAACCTATGATGTTCTCGAAGAAAAGCAAATCGACGAAAACACTCACCAGGTCAAAGTTAGAGTCTCCGTC
>DUZJ01000045.1 GCA_013349615.1 Planctomycetota bacterium
CCTGTTATTAGAGACCTTTATGCGGCGGAAGTAACATTCAGTGATTACTGTATAGGTCAGCTTTTGAAAAGAATTGAAGAGATGGGATTGATGGATGATACAATTATCGTGTTTTCAACCGACCATGGCACCCACCTCGGCGAGGAAGGTTGTGTACAGAAAACGCCCGCCCTTCTTAACGGCTGTGTTACTCATATTCCTTTAATTATAAAGCATCCCGACAGGAAGTTTGCGGGAAAGCGTGTTGATGGCCTCGTCAGCGCCGTCGATTTTATGCCGACATTTCTTGCATTACTTGGGGTCGATGATTATAAGAATATGGATGGTGATAATATGTGGAAATTGGTAACAGGCCGGGCTCCGTCAATACACGATGATGTTTACACGGTTTTTCAAAACTTCGGAGCAATCCATAATTTGAACTGGCACTATTTCCAGAATGTCAGGGGCAAAGGCCCGGGTAAAGGTCCCTGCCTTTATAACTTGAAAAACGACCCGAAGCAGGCCAAAAATGTTATTAAGGAATTTCCGCAAGTGGCAAAATCTTTGAGAAACAAATTGCAAAATCATCTTAAGATTGAAATACCTCCGTTAAAATTGTGATTAAATTTTTCTGCAGAAGGGCAGAGTACAATTATGTACACCCCGTTAGAAATAAAGATTTATGGTAGACAGATTTCTGACCGGGTAAGTAAAAGATTTCTAACGGGCTTTACATTAGTAGAGCTCTTAGTGGTGATTGCCATCATTGCGTTATTGATGGCGATGCTAATGCCGGCACTGCAAAAGGCCAGGGAGCAGGCCGAGGATGCCATCTGCAGAAACAACCTGCGCCAAATCGGCTTTGGCGCTGAATTATATGCCGAAGACTGGGACTCGCAAATCCCTCGTGGTAAGGGAGGCGGTCCGGGCGAGACCTGGTACCAGCTTTTCATGCCCTACTTGGCCCAGAGAGCAATCAACAAAGATTACCGTAACGTCAAGATATATCGCTGTCCCAGCTACCCTGACAAAGACCAGACCGTCTGCTACGTGGTCAACGGCTGGGACTTCACAAGTGACACAGACATGGTTGGCTACGAGATACGAGAGACTACCCCTTTATCTGCTTGTCGTAACTTAGCCTCTACCATCTACCTTGCCGACAATGAGTACGGCGCATGGCGGCCAATAATCAGAAAAGCCGACGACAACGGGTGGAATCTATGCGATATTTGGAACCCGGGGCATCTGCCTGCCTCTAATAGTCAAGACACATACCGGGGCCGACGCGTGGCACGAGACCGACATAAAGACAAGGGCTGCAATTTTCTCTACCTCGACTGGCACGTCGAATGGGTGGCCGCCGAGAAGGTGACCATAAATATGTGGCGGTTCAAAAAGATGGCATATTGACCGCTCAGAAAGGCGATAATTGTCCGGGAAATTCCGATAAAGGGAAAGGTGTACTTGGATGATGAAGTGGAAACGGATTTTCATATTGTTGCTTGCGTTGGTTTTTTCGCTCGCTCTGACAGGTTGTAAGCGTGCAGAAAATGAAGGAGCCATCGTGGAAGCTGAACAGGCAAAGGCTGAGCTAACAAGGGTCAAGGCCGCTCTGGAGCAGGCCCAGAACGAAAGGGACGCTCTGAAGACGGATATGACCAGGGTTTCAGAGCTGCTTGAGAAGATTAAGTCGGAGGTGGCTAATGTTAAGCGTGCTCGCGATAGACTGCAGGAGCAGGTCAATAAGCTCACCAGGTCGCGGGACGCGGCGGTTGCCGAAGCAAAGAACGCTAAAGCGAGGATAGTCGAGCTTCAGGCGAGCTCAAGGCGGCACAGGCGGCCGTTGCCGACCTGCAGAAGAAACTTGAAGCAGAGACAGCACCACCACCTAAATAGCCGTGATTTGAAAATCAGGGCTGGTTAGATTATCCGAGCGGCCTTTCCTGGACCACGAATTCGTTATCCGCTTTTGACTTCTCTTGGGTCTTTGCCTTCTTCAATAGCAGCTATTTTATTTACCCTTCGTTGATGTCTTCCGCCGCTGAATTTGGTATCGAGCCAGACTTCTACTATTTTTCTCAGTAATACTTCCCCCGTTTGATCACCCGATATACAAAGTACATTTGCATCGTTGTGGTCACGCGAAATCCGAGCGCTCAGCTCGTCATGGCACAGCGCAGCTCTAATCCCCTTTATTTTGTTTGCGGCCATGCTCATACCCAGCCCTGTTGAACAAATCAGAATAGCTCTATCGGCTTCTTTCTTTGATACCGCCGTTGCCGCCAGGTAAGCGGGGTCTGGGTAATCAACAGGATTACTGTCGTTAGTGCCAAAATCGACACACTCATGGCCCAACTGAGTGACTATGGCCTTGATTTGTTGTTTGGCTTCGAAACCACGATGGTCACTTCCAACTGCTATTTTCATAACGCAAACTCACCAATCCTTTTCTTTACAGCTTCGTTTATCAACTCGGCACAGTTGTTGAAAACTTGCTGTCCCTGACCTATCGGGTCAGGAATATCCTTATCTTCTGCTAATAGCATACACTTATTTGCAGCTTCGTGGCTAAGAGCAGTAACTCGCTCGCGGTGCATTCGGCTCATCACGAATATAAAATCATTTTCCTCGATGAGCTTTTGGGACAATTCTCTGCTCCTATGAGCTCTTATGTCAATCCCTTTAGCTGCACAAGCTGCTATCGCTTCTGCACTTGCAGGCGAACTCGCCATATCTATAATGCCAGCGGAAGATACCTTATAACCCATTTTGTCGAGATGGTCAACCTCACATTGCAATTTTTCTGCAAGATATTTGCGGAATATTCCAACAGCCATAGGGCTTCGACAGGTATTTCCGGTACAAACGAACATAAAGTTGACCTCTGACATTGACTCCAGCTCTGCCCTGGAGAAAACGCCAGGCCTTAAGATTTCCAGGCCCTTTTTGCCTATTTTCACAACGGTGCTGCTTTTTTTGTATTTGCAGGGCCCTGCGTCAAGGAGAAAGTCGATTTGACCTGAAAAGTGGGCAAGAACTTTTTCTGCATCCGCTGCCGGCGGCTGACCTGTTACGTTTGCACTCGGAGCAACCACAGGATTGTGCGTTAACCGCAGCAATATCGAAGCTATGGGGTTATCAGGGCAGCGAATACCAATGGAATTATCTTTATACAGGCTTTCCATAACGCCTCTTTTGAGGCTGGCCTGCTGTTTGTCGAAATCGTGGTCGTCTAATTCAAAGACTATGGTCAAAGGTCCTGGCCAGGCGTTGTCAATTAGTTTTTCAGCCCTCAGTCCGACAGTAGGCACGTATTTTTTGACCTCATTTTTTTGGCTGATATGTAATGTATAGTATTTATCAGGTTCCCTGCCTTTGAGGTTATTGAGCTTTATCAGCGAGGAAGTTTGAGCCCGACAGGCGATTCCGTAGACGGTTTCAGTAGGAAATGCCACGAGTCGGCCGGCATCGACCAGCGCCGCAGCTTCCTTGATTTTCGCTATATCAGCTTTTTGTGGTGCGAGTTTTATAACTTTTGTCTGCATTGGCTTTATAAGAATACACTAAACGAGCTATAGTCGCAAGATAACTTCCCCGATATCCGGCTGTAATTATAGATTGTGTACCCGTGAGCTTGACCGGCCGGCAATTGTTGGGCAGCAACCGGGTGGGGCAGCGGTAGTGGAATAGCAAGTTTTGGCTGCGTCAACCGCTGCCAGTATTAGGTCATTATATGTTCCTGGATAATATGAATAATAATAAGAAAAAACATTGGTCGTAGCGACAAATGAATGGGTTAAGAGACTTTCGGAATGATTCAAGCTTAGTGGAAGAAGAAAGCCCGATAAAAAGAGCAAACGAGTCATACTGCGCACAAGGAAGAATTTTTTTTCAGAACGCCTGCTATTTTGCCTAATTATTCTAATCTATCCAAATTAACATTGCCGATAACATTATAATTGTTTATGGCAGCTTTGGTGGTTTATGAAACAGGATATAAAGGAGTAGAGGAGATTTAGATTTATGGAGACCTTAGTCGAGCAGCGTAAGAACGCCCGAACGCAGCTTTCCTGGCCTGTGAGCCTTTGGCTGCCGGAAGCCAACCGGTTCTTTAACGGCCAAAGTGCCAATGTGAGCAAAACTGGTGTCTTTCTTATGGTTCCCATGACGACACCTGTTCGGCCGGGCCATGTTGTGGAAATCAATTTTCCACGTACAGTCACTTTAGCAAAGGAAAAAGGGCAATTTGCTCGTATTAAAAGCGGGAAAGTACTTAGAGTTGAGCGCAAGAGTGTGCTCAAGGATGCCAAAATCGGCGTTGCTATTGGCTTTGAGTAGTCAATAAACCGCTCTTTTTTTCCTCTATTTAGAAGTGATTGGAGACAGTCCCTAACTGCTGGATAAAGTTATACGCGCATAAATTATGGCTGATGACCGTTTTGGCATCAGTGTTTTTTTGTCCTCGTAATTGGCTGTTTACTCAGTCGAATCTTACCCATCTTCACAGAAATGTGGAGATTTTTTCATTGAAAAACGCGGGTGCTCTCGAAATCAGGGGTAAAAAATTAGCAAAAACGCGCAAAAGTAGTGAAAGCCGCAAACAAATTTGCGTGCTACGTATGGATTTCGTGTCAAGCACGAAATGACCAGGAAGAGCCGCTCAATAAAATTGCTGTAAGAACCCCGCACCTACTTTGAGAGGCGAGGGGATTTTTCACAAAGTAGGTGCTGGGCAAAACGCAGGATTAGTCTATCATTGGCATTATGCTTTGGCGGTTGGACTTACGCTGCTGGGGCGTGCCCAAGTCATAGGAGTCTGTTCTGCCAAGTCTCCAGGTTTGGCCGGTCTGGGTGTCGATGACGAATACGGCGTCAGAGTAATTACCAGCGGCGCAACATTGGTATTGCCCGGGGCTGTCGTCATTGCCGGACGCTGCGCCAATGGCCAGCATCAGGCAGAGGCCGAGCAAAAAGCCAATAACAAGATTCGCGAAGTTGACGTTTGGGCGGTGTCGTTGCTTTTTGGGTTCCATAATTATAGCTCCTTAGATTTTGCCGTTCATAGCTTTTCGTTTATAGACGGACATAAGTATACAGTTTAGGCATCAAAATTTCAAATTACGAGGGCGAGGAATAAGAGCAGAGTGGCGATAACGGCTGCGGTAAAGGTGATTCTCGACCATTTTGTGTATCTGGCAAAAGCCGGATGCTGGTCCTCGAACTCGTAGTAATAGTCATCTAAGTCGGAGTCCTCCTTCGGCTGAAGGCGGAATTTGACATAGAGGTATCCGGCAATGGATATTAGAAACAAGGGGCCGGCAATTATGTATAGGATAGTATCCATAGGTCTTTCAGCCAAAACAAAGTACTGAGAAAAATTAGATACGGATTTACGGGGAATTTCAATTAAAAAGTGAAAAAGAGATTGCTTCGCCGCGTGAACTTTTTAGTTGATTTTTGCGTCGTGATGATTGATAATTTGTTAACGAAGCCGTGGATGATATTTCGATAATCAAGGGCTCTTAATTACATATTGAAACCAGGGACGGTGGTTTTATGGTAGGGGTCGTTTCAAAACCGGACACACGGGGGAAGTTGGAGATACTCAGTGCCGATGCGCAGTACGACCTGGCATGTGCGTGCAGTTGCAGCAAAGATGAGCACCGGCAGCGAGGCGGCGACGGGAAATGGATTTATCCGGTAACACTTCCAAACGGCGGTAAGAGTATACTTTTCAAGACGCTGATTTCGAATGTGTGCACAAATGACTGCAGGTACTGTCCGCTAAGAGAAGATATGGACGTCCGCAGGTGCAGCCTGCGCCCGGAAGAAACGGCGAAGATATTTCTGGATTATTACAGGCAGCGGAAGGTTTTTGGGCTGTTTCTGAGCTCGGGCGTTTTGGGGTCGGCTGATGCAACGATGGACAGGCTCAATGCGGTTGCGAGGCTGCTGCGAAAAAAATACGGGTTCCGAGGGTACATTCATCTAAAGATTATTCCCGGCGCAAGCGATGCAGCGATAGAAGAGGCAGTCTCGCTTGCCAGTACCGTATCGCTGAATATTGAGACGCCGGGGGAGGCGAACTTAGCGAAACTCTCGGAGAAGAAAAAGTACATTCAAGATATTATTGAGCCGATAAAACTAATCAGTAGCCTGACTACTCGTGGGATGAAATACGAAAAGGTCAAGCAGACCACGCAATTTATCGTTGGGGCGGCCGGAGAATCGGACACGGAAATCGTGAAGTATATGTTCGGATTGTATGACCGGTTGAGGATGCACAGGGTATATTTTAGCGCTTACCAAAAGGGATTGGGTGATGAGTCTATAGCCGGTGAACAAGTGCCGCTGGAAAGACCGGCGGATGTGTTTGTGCGGGAGCATCGGTTGTATCAGGTGGATTTTCTGCTTCGAAAATACGGCTTTGCGGAATCGGACATTGTTTTTGAGGACAATGGTAATCTCTCTCTGACAGTTGACCCCAAAGAGGCGTGGGCGCTGCGGCATCCTGAGTTTTTTCCTGTTGATGTGAATCGGGCTGCGAAGTTTTCGCTTCTGAGGGTGCCCGGACTTGGGCCCGTGACGGTAAGGCGGATTTTGGAACGGCGAAAACAGACCTGTTTAAGACGCATTGAAGATGTCGGAAAAGTGGGAGCGAGATTAATAAGAGCGGGGAAATATGTGGCTTTTTAAAGGTGGGATATTAAGGACGCAGTAGAACAATTTTTTATTGACGTTTTTGATTTGACAGGAACAAGCCTTTCAGATTATTGTGTCGGTAGAGCATTCCAGCTTGAAAAATTAATTGATGGGAAAATGCTGTGGGCTGGGCATTACTTATTTTGGTTGTCTTGATCTACGTTTTTCTCCGTTAGTTTGAAGTCTGTTTTTGTAATGAGGTAATTTGGATGGGAGTATTGGACATCTGGAATCGCAGTAATATTGGGTCAGGCGAAATTCTTAGGTCACAAATCGGTCCGCTTTTGCTATGGTTCAGGAAAATTGAAGATGAGCTGCACGTCGCCTTTGAGCGTTTACCTGACCCGGACACTATTGTTGATGCGACAGGACCGGTAGCAGTCAATGTGGTCGAATCCGAGGGATTAGATTGGGGCCGGTGGATAGTGGGTGCAGAAACAAATGTCGTTCAAGTGCTCCCAATTATGCCGGATCGGCCCGTAGTCGTACATCCTGAGTTGCCGGTTAAAATCCCGACCGGTCATAAAGCGCTGTTCTTTGTAAGTATTCCAATCTGGTTGCGGGTGCTTGCCGGCGAAAAGAAGCCAATTGAGTTGTGTGAAGTACCTGTGCTTATTTTGTCAAATACTTGGTTTGGCGACACTATGTCGGGGGAATTATGTTACTCTTTGCGGAGTAGAGCCCGTCGCCAAATAACAGATTCCGAGCCGAATCCGTCCCGGACTATCTGCCCTGTTAAAATCCGCAACACGAGTCCCAAGCAGCTTAATGTTGAACGGTTATGCGTTCATGTTGAACATTTGAAAACATACAGTGGCGGTAAGAATTTATGGACAAATGGGATTACCATAACATTTCGAGGTGAGGAACAGGTAAGTAAGATCGAGTACTCAAGTAATCCGCCTGCGTTCGAGCCTGTTGGTGAAATACTCAGTGAAGCGCGCACGCCTGTTAAGGAAACTATTCTGAAAAGAAGTATCGGTAGTTTCAAGTTATTCAGTGGAATATGAAATGTCTGCAATTGAGGTGGAAGTCCGATGTTTTTATTGGGAGAAATAGATTTCTCGAAGTTGGTAACAGTTGAGGGCATTGGCTCGGTGATTCGGGTCATAGTGCTTGTAGGCCTTGGTTTTCCTCTGCTTTTGTTCATTTGCACCGTTGTAGGAAAGGCCGTACAGAAACGGTTCACTCCCCAGGTCAGTATGCTCATACGGAAGGGGATATTCTATTTTGGCAGCATAGTGCTGATTATATCAGTATTGTATCAGATGGGTTTTAAATTGACGGCGCTTTTAGGTGCGGCCGGCATCGCGGGCATTGCCATTGGCTTCGCCTCACAAACCAGCGTTTCAAATATTATCAGCGGGCTTTTCCTGATTTCGGAAAAGCCCTTCGAAGTCGGAGACCTCATAAAAGTTGATGATACAAAGGGTACCATCCTGTCCATTGACTTGCTCTCTGTAAAACTCAGAACCCTTGATAATCAGCTCGTAAGAATACCGAACGAGTCGCTTATCAAGAATCAGGTTACCAATATTACCCGCTTTCCGATCAGACGTTTTGATATTAACATTGGTGTCGCATATAAGGAAGATGTCAGCAAGGTCCGGAACGTGCTGCTGGATATTGCGAAGAATAATCCGTACTGCCTGGATGAACCAGAGCCGCTCGTACTTTTTTTGAACTTTGGGGATTCCGCTCTGGAGTTTCTGTTCGCTGTGTGGTTTGTGAAAACGGACTTTTTTAAGCTGCGAAATTCGATTATGCAGGAGATTAAGGAAAGATTTGATGCTGAAGGGATTGAGATTCCATTCCCGCACCAAACGCTTTATACCGGTTCTGTCACCGAGCCTTTCCCCGTACACATTGTTCCGGATAAAACCAGGAAACCCAAACCGCGCGGCTAATCAACAGGTGGTTATTTTTAGCAATGGCTGAATAATCGGGCTGGTTGACATATCAGTGTCATGTGTAATCGTGCCCTGAAAAATTAGCAGGTTCAAAGTCAAGCATAGAGCAAAAAAGGGATGTGTTAGCGATGCGTTTTAAAGTTAAAGATGAACTAACGGAAGCGGAGGTTCAGTCCGGTCTGCGATACGTTATCAAGGACGGGATAGCATCGCAGGCGATGGGCATTTTGACTGGAGGGGCGTTTTTGGTGGCCTTTGCCATAAAGCTCGGAGCTTCCAATTTTGTAATCGGCATGCTGGCGGCAATCGGGCCATTGGCACAATTGCTTCAACTGCCCTCCATCTTTCTGGTTGAAAAGATACGCAACAGACGAGCCATAGTTGTTGTCTCGGCTGCCTTAAGCCGGTTGTGCTGGTTGTTGATTGCACTGATTCCTTTCCTGTTCGGCGCTAAAATTGGGCTGGCTGTTTTACTTGTGTCGATGATAGCAGCTTCGGCTTTGGGCGCAATCTCTGGTTGCAGTTGGAATTCCTGGATGCGTGACCTGATACCGCAGAACGTTCTGGGGGCGTTCTTTTCAAAAAGGATGCGAATAGCAACAGGTGTTGGAATTGCCTTGAGCTTGGCTGCTGCGTTTTATCTTGACTACTGGAAAAAGCTGTTGCCGAACGCTGAGATTCAGGGGTATTCGATTTTGTTTTTATTCGGCTTTTTGTCGGGTGCTCTTGGATTATACTTTTTGGCACGAACACCCGAAAAACGGATGCTCAAAGTGGAGGGCAAACCCAAAATTTTTAGACTTCTGGGCCAACCCTTCAGGGATGAGAACTTCCGCAAGCTTATTGTGTTTATGTGCTCGTGGAACTTTGCGGTCAATTTGGCCGGGCCGTTCTTTATGGTCTATATGCTTAAACGGCTGGGATTGAGTATGTCGTTTATCATTGCCCTCTCGATTGTAAGCCAGGTTATGAACTTCGTGTTCCTCAAAATTTGGGGCAGGTATACCGATCGTTTCAGCAACAAGTCGGTACTGGCAATTTCCGGGCCGTTATTTATAGTGTCAATTCTTGCCTGGACGTTCACAACGATGCCGGAGAAATACTTTTTGACGATACCACTTTTGATTGTAATACACATTGTCATGGGGCTGTCTTCGGCAGGTGTGTCTTTGGCTTCGGGCAATATCAGTATGAAATTGGCGCCGGAGGGTCAGGCGACTGCCTATCTTGCTGCGAACACGATTGTCAACTCTGTGGCTGCCGGTATAGCTCCCGTTTTGGGCGGCAAATTCGCCGACTTTTTTGCGGGTCGTCAGCTCGAGTGGACGTTAAAATACACAGGTCCGATGAAAGAGTTTAGTTTGCCTACACTGAGCCTGCAGCAGTGGGATTTCTTTTTCTTCTTTGCGTTCTTAATCGGTTTGTATTCTCTTCACCGACTGGCGATGGTGAAAGAGGTTGGTGAGGTCGAGGAGAAAATTGTGGCCCAGGAGCTTGTTGCAGAGGTAGCAAGCCAGGTCCGGACTCTTTCCTCGATCGAGGGATTGCGCCAGATGGTCAGCTTCCCATTTTCAATTGTTAGAGATTTAACAAGGAAAAAGAGTGGAACGAACACAAATTCTCGTCCTGTCGGAAATAACCTGAGATAATAATGAGGGTACTATGAGCTTTTTTCAATCAGAGGCGTTTACATTTGTATTATTACCGGTTTTGATTTTTTTAGCAAGGGTGCTTGACGTCAGCTTTGGAACGTTACGCATAATTTTTATTTCGAGAGGTCGAAAATATCTTGCTCCTGTAATTGGTTTTTTTGAGATATTGATTTGGCTTGTTGCAATCGGCAAAGTGATGCAGAATTTAGACAATGTTTTTTGCTATGTTGCATATGCCGGTGGATTTGCGGCGGGGAATTTTACGGGTATGTGGATAGAAGAAAAGCTGGCAATGGGTACATTGATAGTGCAAATTATTACGAGACAGGACGCATCTGCGCTGATGGGCAGTCTTAAATCTTCAGGATTCGGAGTTACGGCTGTTCCGGCCCAGGGTACTACAGGCCAGGTACATATCATATACAGTGTTATAAAACGAAGTGCTCTCAAGGATGTTGTGGCTATCATTAAAAGATTTAATCCGAAGGCTTTTTACTCGATAGAGGATGTTAAATTTGCAAGCGAGGCAATATTCCCCTTGATAAAACCTGGTAGTATGAGGAGTATTTATGAATTACTCAAGATACGCCGGAAAGGAAAATAATTATGCCGAAACCTGTTAAAAAACGTTCGAAGAAAGCCGGCTTGCCGCCTGGGACATTAGTCCACATTGGAGAAAAAAAGGCAGAATCTGTGAAGATTAGCTATTTCGATTACGATGAGCAGAATTTCCAGGAAAAGCAGGTGTCTAATATTGAGGAATGTTTTCCCTTTAAGACCACGCCGACGGTAACGTGGATTAACATTGATGGTCTTCACGATGTCGAAATCATAGAAAAGCTGGGCAAACAGTTTGAGCTCCATCCTCTTGTTCTTGAAGACGTTCTGCACACCGAGCAGCGACCTAAGTATGAGGATTTTGATAAATACATTTTCATTGTATTGAGGATGCTTCAATACAATGAAAAGATTCAGGATATTGAGAGCGAGCAGGTCAGTCTCATCCTCGGAGCGAACTTCGTAATCTCATTTCAGGAGCGTATCGGTGATGTGTTCGACTTTGTAAGGGAGCGTCTGCGAAATGCAAAGGGAAAGATTCGAAAAATGGGATCGGATTATCTGGCCTATGCTTTGCTCGACGCCATAGTGGATAGTTATTTTGCAATTTTGGAGAAATTCGGAGAGAGAATTGAATCAATGGAAGAAAAATTGGTCACCAATCCCACAGAAAAGACGCTCCAGTTGATTCATAACATGAAAAGGGAGATGATATCGCTGCGCAAGTCAATATGGCCGCTTCGGGAGGTAATCAGCGGTGTGCAGAGGAGCGAATCTTCACTTATTAGTGAAACTACCGGCTTATATTTGCGTGATGTCTATGACCACACGATACAAGTAATAGACACGGTTGAGAGTTTTCGTGATATGGTTTCCGGAATGCTCGATATATATCTGTCGAGCATCAGCAACAAGATGAATGCGGTAATGAAAGTTTTAACTATTATCGCGACTATTTTCATACCATTGACATTTATTGCCGGGATTTACGGTATGAACTTTAATCCGGAGAAATCACCGTGGAACATGCCGGAGTTGAACTGGTATTGGGGATACCCCGCTGTCTGCCTGATTATGGCTGTTGTTGCGGTGATTATGCTGGTATACTTCAGAAGAAAGAAATGGCTGTAGGTCTGTCGACGTATTTCGTAGCGCACAGATTTAAGGAGAATAGCTTATGAATTTGTTGTTGTTCATTATTGTGCTTATCGTATCTTTTGTGATTGTGAGAATCGGAGCGATTGCATTTCAGTTGACGGGACTTGAGTGGTCGTTGGCGAAATTCCAGGCGTTATCGTGTTTTACGTCGACGGGTTTTACTACGAGAGAGGCCGAGCTTATCACCAGTGACCCGCGAAGAAGGCGGATTGCCTCGGTTCTTATCGTTTTGGGACATGCCGGTTTTGTTACAATGATTGCAACCTTTGCCAACACGATACGGCCGCGGGCCACAAAGTTGTCGATACCATTTGTGCCGGCTTACGTTCCGCCTTGGCTGCAGCCATGGATGAATCTGGTAATTATTGTGGCTGCGATATATATCATTTACAAGGTGTTTACAAATACAAAACTGGCTCGCAAATTGACGGATGCCTTGAGAAAACGTATCATTAAAAAGGAGATTATCAAATCTGTGTCACGTGAAGAACTGGCACTGGCGACAGGGGGATACGGCGTTTCTAAAATTCAGGTCTCCGAAGGCAATGCGATAGTCGGTACAGCACTTTCGGAATCCGAGCTGAGAAAGGATGATATTACAGTTCTTGCTATAATTCGAGACGACAATACCATACCTAATCCTGCTGCAAATAGAAAAATTCTTTTGGGCGATGAGCTTATTTGTTTTGGAAAGTTGGATATCATCAGGAAAAGACTTGCCTAAGCTGGGAACGATAAGTCACTGAGGACATTCTTCAAGAGAGGAATTTAGGATTTTAGCTGTTTTATCTCTTTTCTCACTTCAGTAAGCCATATTGCAAGGAACAGACAGAGGGCTTGACACTGGTTGGGCCCTGGCGTATTATTTCAGAAAAAGCAGGTTGCCTTTTGGAGTATATACGATGGGCAAATCGAAAAAGAGCTGGGAGAAACGGCTCGCTGGTCAGCCGGACCCGATGACAGTTGATTTTGTGGAATCGCTATCCTACGACAAACGACTTTATAAATATGATATTGTCGGGTCAATTGCTCATGCGCAAATGCTGGCCGAGCAAAAGTTGATAACCAGAGCGGAGCTGAAAGCGATTAAAGACGGGCTTATCGAAATATCACGGGAAATCGCCGAAGGCCGGTTCAAATTCGATAAGACGTATGAGGATATTCATATGGCAATAGAGGCGGCATTGATAGCAAAAATCGGTGAGCCGGGTAAGAAAATTCATACCGGCAGAAGCCGCAACGACCAGGTTGCTGCCGATATTCGGCTCTGGATGCGAGATGAGATAGAAGTCCTGCAAACAAAGATAACCGGTCTTCAAAGGGCGTTTGTCAAATTAGCGGGCAAATATGTCAAAGACGTGATGCCGGCTTATACCCATCTTCAGCGTGCTCAACCGATAGTTATCGCGTCGTATCTGCTTAGTTTTGTGGAGCAGTTCGAGCGTGACTTTATTCGCCTTAAAAACTGTAAGGAAATGCTTAATATTTCGCCGTTGGGTAGTGGGGCGGTGGCCGGCTCGACGCTGCCATTGGATAGAAAGAGCACGGCAAAGCAATTAGGTTTTTCCGATATTAGCTACAACAGTATCGATGCGGTGAGCGACAGAGACTTTTGCGCGGACTTTATTTTCGATTGCGCGCTTATCGCCACGCACCTGTCCCGGTTGGCTGAGGACTGGATAATTTATTCTTCGGACGAATTTGGTTTTGTTCGGATTGACGATAAGTATTGTACATCATCGAGTATGATGCCGCAGAAACGTAATCCCGATGTCCTGGAGCTGATTCGCGCAAAGGCAGGTTCAGTTTACGGCTCGTTGATGGCTATGCTGACGATTCTGAAAGGTCAGCCGTCCGGCTATAATCGCGATTTGCAGGAGGACAAGATTCATATCTTTTCTGCTGCTGACACGGTCAAGGCTTCATTGGATATGGCGGGAGCGATTGTTTCACATGCGAAATTTAATACGAAGAAGATTTCTACCGGCCTGGAAGAAGGTTTTTTGGATGCTACTGCTTTGGCCGAGTATCTGGTTGGAAAGGGTATTGCCTTCCGCCAGGCTCACGGCATTGTCGGCTCCTTAGTTGCATACTGCGAAAAGGCAAAGAAAAAGTTGGCTGAGCTAAGTCTGGATGAGTTCAGGAAGTATTCGTCTCTAATTGCCAAAGATGTGTACAAAAGCATCGGAGCGGCAAATGTTGTAGCTAAATATGCTATCGAGGGCGCAGCAGGACCTAAGCAGGCGAAAGAGCAAATTGAATACTGGAACAAACAGTTGGGACGGCGATGAGTGAAGGGGAAGATGAAATAACCGGCTGGTTTGCCCGACAGAGCAAATTAACAGCAGCAGATTTTCCCATCGGCATTGGTGACGATATGGCCCAGATTCAGTTGGGCAAAGATACGTCCGTTCTTGTCACCATAGATATGCTGCTGGATGGTGTGCACTTCGACCTTGAAAAAGCGACCGTAAGACAGGTTGGGTATAAAGCTATGGCGGTGAGTTTGAGCGATTGTGCAGCGATGGCGACGGTGCCGATAGCCGCCGTTGTCTCTGTTGCACTGCCAAAAGGGTTCGGCGAAAAAGAATTAAAGCAGCTTCATACAGGGATTACCGACGCGGGTGATAAGTATGACTGTGCTCTTGTGGGTGGTGATATTACGAGCTGGGGCGATAGCAAACCGTTGGCGATAAGCGTGGCGATGCTCAGCAGGGCGGCAGGCAATGAACCTGTAAAGCGGTCGGGGGCGAAGGTCGGCGACAATATCTGCGTGACAGGCTCATTAGGTGGTGCAGTTAGGCGTAAGCATCTGGAATTTGAGCCGAGGGTCAAAGAAGCGATAAAAATCGCTCGAATGGTAACGTTGAATTCAATGATTGATATAAGTGATGGCCTCAGCAGTGATTTGAACCGTATTTGCCGAGCGAGCCGGGTGGGGGCTGTCATAAATTCAGAGAAGATTCCAATATCGGACGAAGCTCAAAAAAGTGAAAATCCGCCAAGTTCTGCGTTGAACGACGGCGAAGATTTTGAATTGCTTTTTACGCTTTCACAGGCCGAATGTGAGGAATTATTACAAAAGTGGGATGGGGCGATACCAATTACGCAAATCGGAGAAATTAACGACACAAAAAAAATGCGGATAAAGATGCCCGATGGCGTGATTAAAGATTTGGAAGTCAAGGGATATGACCATTTGAAAGGAGGATGTGAATTATGAGATGTCGATTATTGTTTACGTGGATGATAGGATTTTCGCTGATTTTTGCTTTTACGGACGCTGTATCAGGTGTAGAAAAGCTGGACCGCGGATTAGTGGCCCTTGAGCGTGAGGACGGCTCGGTTTTCCTAAGCTGGCGTCTGCTGGATACTGATCCCGATGATATTGCTTTTGAAATACATCGTCGTTGGACTGTAGACGATGTTAATCGAGGCATGATACGCACGCCATATCGACGTACCTACTATTTAGATGAGAATCTCCTCCAGGATAAGGGTATAACTTATACGTATCAAATATATAGGTATAGTGGAAAAAAGAAACAGGAACCATACAAGCCATTAAGGAAAATTAAAATTACACAAACCGGCAGGGCTAAGCCATACATCAGTATTCCATTGAAAGGGGATTACGATTTCCAGAAGGTTGGCATTGCCGATCTGGACGGCGACGGCACTTATGAATACGTCATCAAACAGCCGAATTTCAATACTGATCCTTACCAGAGGCCCGGCTACTGGAAACGCAGCCCCACTACGTACAAGCTCGAAGCATATCGCTTGGACGGCACGATGATGTGGCGGTACGATATGGGCTGGGCCATCGAGGCGGGCATCTGGTATTCGCCGTGGATTGTCTACGACGTCGATGGGGACGGCAAAGCTGAGGTTTATTGTAAGGCTGGTGTCGGAGACCCGCGGGAGGAAGCCGGGCACGTCAAAACCGGCCCTGAATATCTGGCCAAGATTGACGGCCAAACCGGCAAAATTATAGCCAGGACTGACTGGCTTAGCAGGGATGGATACCCCAGTTACAACTATTACTGCCGCAATTTCCTCACGGTGGCGTATCTCGACGGCAAGAAGCCATCTCTGATTATGCAGCGGGGCACTTATAACCTTATCAAGACACAGGCATTGGATAAAGATTTCAAACGAATATGGTACTGGGAATCGCCGCAGGAAAAAAGAAAATACCGCGGGCAAGGCTCCCATGGTTTAATTACCGCTGATGTTGACGGAGACGGGCGGGACGAGCTGGTTATCGGAGCGGCCGTGCTGGACGATAACGGCAAAGGCCTCTGGAGCCTGGAGATGGGGCATCCTGACGTCTGCTACGTCGCGGATATTGACCCGACGAACCCCGGTTTAGAGGTTTTTTACGGATTTGAAACGCGTCAGAAAACCGATGGGATTTGCGTGGTTGACGCAAAGACAGGCCGAAAACTCTGGGCGCATAAAAAACCTACACGCCATATTCACTCACAGGGAATGGCGGGTGACATCCTTGCCGAGTTCCCGGGCATTGAGGTCTATGGCGGCGAGAGAGATTATAAAGAGCGATGGCTTTACAGCGCGAAGGGCAAGCTGATAGAGTTTCGTGAAACAGGGACTTTAAGCCCACGGCCGGTGTGGTGGGATGCGGACCCGCAAAAAGAGGTGGTGGTCTCCGGGGTGATTCGCGATTGGGGCAAAGACCCGCTCCAGCCTGTTAAAGGAAGGGTCATAGCGGTAGTCGATTGCCTGGGTGATTACAGGGAAGAAGTGATTACCAGCCTGAAAGGAGAGCTTCGCATCTACACCACCACTATACCAGCTTACGACCGGCGTCCGTGTCTTATGCAGGACCATCGATACCGTATGGGTGTCGTCGCCCAGACGATGGGTTATTACTATCCCGCTCAATTAGGAAAATAACAGGTTGAGGTAATTGGTTATTGGCCGCTAACGATGTGCTTTGATGTTATTTCGAATTCGCCGGAGGAAACCATAGAGCTTGGTCGCAGGCTCGGCTCACAATTAAAAGGCGGTGAAGTTATCGGTATTTGTGGGCCATTGGGCAGCGGCAAGACGCATTTGATTAAAGGGATTGCGGCTGGAGCGGGGGCTGAAGACAGTAAGCAGGTAAATAGTCCCACGTTCGTCATAGTCAAAGAGTATGCGGGACGGCTGGATATTTACCATATAGATGCTTATCGGTTAGGTTCGATTGCCGAGTTCGAGATGCTCGGCTTCGATGAATACTGCCGGCCGAAGTCGGTGGTCCTGATTGAGTGGGCCGATAAAATCGAATCAGCCCTGGAGGCGGTAGATTACATCCGGATAGAGCTTCAACACGGCGGTGAAACTAAGAGAAAAATACACATCCAAAATATTGGCGACTACATAGCATTGTAAAGCTGTTACAGTACCCCTCTTTTTGGGCAGGTTTGAATTGCCAATCAAATTATTTTTCACGCCTGAAATTTGGCATAACAGGGTTTATTTTTTATATTTTTTATAGAACACTTGTATAGACTTCAGTTTGCGATGGTCAGCAGTGTTTTTCGGACGTATGAGTTTGAATGTCCGAGCGAAACTCTCGAAGTATTTTTAAGCGGTATTTTTGAAGTATCTTCATTTTGGAGGGATTTACAGCACAGAAACGTAAGAGGGCAGTTAAGTCCTGTTTCGATTAGGTCGATATCTTGAACTGTAGAACTCTCACGTCAGATGTGTGCAATTTTACTTGGAAGAGGATGGAAAGATGGAAACGAAAAGGAGCGGCTTTTCAATGATTGAGATTTTGATTGTGATGGGTGTACTTAGTGTTATTGCGGCTGTGTTTACAATTTAGATGGAAAAGAAAACAAACGTAACGTAACTAAAGTAGTAACTGTAACTTTTAACAAAAGGAGAGAAAAGATGAAGGCGAAAAAAGGTTTTACACTGGTAGAAATTCTGATTGTGGTGGTCATCCTTGGTATATTGGCGGCCATCGTGATTCCTCAGTTTACAAGCGCCAGTACAGAGGCGAGGGAATCAGCTTTGGTCAGCGACCTCCAGGCTGTGCGTTCGCAGATTGAGCTGTACAAGATTCAGCACCTCGGTGATGCGCTCCCCGGTGACGGCACAGCCACTTTTCAGGAAGCTTTGGAAGGTCCCACTGACATTCAAGGTGCTGTCGTTGCTGTAGGTACGGCTGGAGCAAAAGGTCCTTACATGCAGAAAATTCCCATAAATCCCTTTAGTATAGCTGACCCTGCCACTAACTTAGTTCGCATTGATGGTGCTGTTGCGGGTGCAGACACCGATCACTGGAGATTTAATACGACAACCGGACTCTTCCAGGCCGATGATGCTGAAGTGAATCCGACTGACAGTACGCCACATAGTGATTACTAATTTATGTTAAAATCTTGCCGGGATTATAAAGACGGCAAGCCACCGGTGGCTATTAATTACTGGTGAAAAAAATGGGCTGACCAGTTTGGGCGATAGCCGAAAGCTGGTCAGCCTTTTTGAAAATTCGGGAGGGGATGATGAAAGAGCATAGTCGTCTGTCTTATTTAGAGATTATAATCATAGCAGTCGTACTCGGCGTAATTGGGATGAGGGTAGTTCCACAGTTTGTCGAAGCAGGCCCGGAATCACAGATTGGCGAGCTGATTGACGGACTTCAAGAGATGCGTGCACAGCTTGATTTATACCGTGCTCAGCACGCAGGCTCTCTTCCTGATGTTGACTCGTTCACAGGTTTTGAGGCCGCTATGACAAAAAAGACCGGCCGGTACGGTCCGTATATCAGGAATATCCCGATAAATCCTTTTAATGACCTTGACACGGTTCGTTTTGATGGCGAACCGGCAGGGGCCGGAACAGCAGGCTGGAGACTTGATACCGACACCGGTGTATTCCAGGCTGACGACAGTGTGCCACATGCGGACCTTTGAAAAGCCAAAAGGTTCGATTATTAGGTCGTGGATGATTAGATAGCCGGCGACTGATAATTTAGGGGATTTTCGTTTGGCAAATGGGCTGACCGTACTGAGGTGGTTGCCGATAGCAGGTCGGCCTCTTTTAATTGATTATTTCGCTGCGAACTATGGACTACGAACTACGAACCAAACGTAAGGGCTTTACTTTAGCTGAGGCAATGATGGCGACTGTCGTGCTGGGTGTCGCAGCGGCTGCGGTACTTCTGCCGTTTACAAGCGGAGCGGCGGTGCGGGCTGAAGGCGGACACAGGACATTAGCGGCCAAGCTGGCGAGCGATTTGATGGAAGAGATTATAAAAACACCATTCGACCAGATAATAGGCAAGTATGGTACACACAGTGAGTCACAGGGGCATATAATGAAGGATTTTGATACGGCAGCGGAATTCACCGATCCTATGTACGCCAACTTCAGCAGAAATGCAAGTTGTGTGAATGTTGATGTTCCTGTATCACCGACAGGGTTCTCAAAAGATGTAGGATTCATTCGTGCTACGGTGCGAGTATATTACAGCGGCAAACAGATTGCTATTATAGATCGGCTTATAGGCAATTGATTGTTAAAGCGGGATACGAGATGCGAGATACGAGATACGAGAATGGTTTTACGCTGGTTGAGCTGCTGATAGCTCTGGCTGTCACAGGCATAGTTTCTGCCGCAGTTGCTACATTAGCTTTTGCTGTGGGGACGGCAAACAAGGGCAGCGATGATGTGAGCCGGATACAGGCCGAGCTCCGTTTATCAACGTTGAGGATTTCGGAGCTGGTTCGGAATTGCAAGCTTATATGCGGGATGGTCGGTGATGATTTGGCCGTCTGGAGGGCCGACGATAATGACAATGGCCAGATTAATCCGCAGGAGCTGGTCTATTTAGAGATGGGGCCGGGTCGAAATTACATCAAATTGTTGGACTTTCCTTCTGCTGAGAGCTGGCGGGTTACATTGAGCGAGATTCTGGGCGGGACGGCCAAGCAGTCGCTGATACTTATTTGCGACGAGAGACAGACGACACTGGTGCCGGAATGCAGCAATGTTCAGATTGTGCCGGACTTACCACCGCCGTGGAGTAAGTCCGTAAGCGTGTCCTTCGAGTTGCTTGAAAATGGAGCTGTTCGTCAGTATCAGATAAACGCTGCACTTCGGGGCTGGGCGGGGCATCTGCTTGAAACAGACGGAAGCAGTCTCGTAAGTGATGATGATTAAAGGGGTATTGACCCACCGGATAAACCGGTGGGCTTTCGGATTGTGGTATTAAACGATGAACGGTAGAAGTAACAAAATCGACGATAGCCACAGAGGACACAGAGAACACAGAGGTAATAATTAAAAGAAAATGAAAAGTAAAAGGCAAAAGATTTGAGATTGCTTCGCTGCGCTCGCAATGACGGCATCAATAGGCCGGGAGCGGCACTGCTTGTTGTGCTGTTTGTTGTTATGGTGGTAACTGTCTTATCGCTGGGCTTTTTGTCGCGAAGCGACGTCGAATTAGCCTGCGGCGGGAATATGATACTGCGGACTCAAATGGATTACCTGGCTGAATCGGGGCTGGAACACGCCAGAGGGCTTATCCTCAATCCGCAGGATGTTAAATTTGGGATTAACCCACCGGATAAACCGGTGGGCTTTTGGACCGGGGCTGTGGGCCAGCAGTTGGCCGCAGGCAGCGATGATTACTATGATATCAAAGTTGTCCGCGATGATTCGGTTCCGACAAATCGTTGTAATTACATTATAGACTGTAATTCCTACCGGCTAAAGGCCGGCGAAAAAGTGGGCCACACCAGTTTGGAGGCGGAGCTTAGGCTTGACCCGTGCATCGCATACTGGGCGGGGGGAGATACGACAATTTCGCAGCGAATTACAGTCAACGGCGATGTCTATTGTAATGGTACGTTAATATACCTGAGGCAAATCGGCGGTGACGTGTTCGCGAATAGTTTGACTGGAAATCCGGATGACATTGTAGGGCGGCAGGAGGTAATTGGGGATTTATCGCTGCAATGGCCTCAGGTTACGGTTGGAGATTTTACCTCTCGTTATACCGTGCAATCCATAGGTTCTACCCTTTCCGGTGTAACGTATGGCCCGTACGACCCTGTGCAAGTCTGTTATAACGGTGGGGGCGATGTGGAGCTGGCCGGTAATGTCCAGATTTATGGTATGCTTGTGGTTGAGGGCGATTTGACCATCCGGGCCGTACTGGAAGGTGGAAATGTTATCACAGCAGGAAAGAATTTGCCGGCCCTTTTAGTGACCGGAGACCTTAAAGTAGAAAATGGCGGCGGTTTGGATATTGATGGACTTGCCGTCGTTGAGGGCGAGGTGCAAATCAGTGCAGACTCTGCCAATCTTAACATAAACGGCGGACTGTTTACTCACAATGGCATTGTAGAGACGACTACGGACTCGTCCGGCAACGGCAACGACGGCACTTTGACCAATATGGCCGGCGGTGAATGGACAACCGGGTTTGTGGGTGGTGCCTTAGAGTTTGATGGTAATGAGGATTATGTAACAATAGCAGAAAGTTCCGATTTTAAATTTGGAACTGGCGATTTTGGTATGGGTGCTTGGGTCAAAACATCTGCCACCACCACGAGTTATATTATTGATAATTATCAGGGTACAGTGGGTGAGGTTGGATGTCAAATAGTTATGAATGCCGATGGAACTGTTTATTTTGAGGTTCGTGGCGGGACCTTATTGCAAATAACAAGCACCACAACGATTAACGATGGAGCTTGGCATCATATATTTGGTTCTGCTGATAGAGACACCCAGATGAATTTATATATTGACGGAGCAATCGCAGCTCCTACGGGCGGCACTAATTCTGATAAAATAGATAATAGTAATCCTGTGTTAATTGGTGTTAATACATGGCAATCGGACCCATTAGGGAGTTTTTTCAGCGGCATTATCGATGATGTTCGCATCTACAACCACGCTCTGGAGCCAAATGACGTAAATGACATTTATCATCTTGTTGGCGGGCCGGGCGGGCTTGTGGGACACTGGAAACTGGATGAAGACGGCAGCAGTAATGTCAGCATAACCGCCGCGCCGTCAAAGACAGCGATTGTGGTTTGGCCGGGTGGTGTTGCTGAGAAGTGGGGCTCGGCTGCAGGAGCATTTTTTAGAAGTATCAGAAGAAAATGAAGGCAGCTTATAGGGCCTGGTGACAGGGATGAAGTAAGAAGTGCTTATCGGCCTTTATATGCAATGAAAAGAAAAATCCGAAGTAAATTAATGACACCAACTACACGTCGCAGGCTTTGCGTGACATCGAAGTGGTTCGACGGTTCCTGTCATATTATTTTGACGATTGTACCAGTTTTGTTGGCCTTGACTGTAGGGGGTATGGGCTTTGACAGTTATACCATTTTCGGCACGTCCGAGATGATGGTGGCAGAAGGGAAAAACCGGCCGGTTTTGTCAGCCTGGACAGGCCTTAAATATCGGTGGGTGTAACCGCTTGTTTGTGTTGGTTGACTCCGGCAAAGTGCCGGATTAAAGATGCGTCTCAAAGCAGACGAAAAAGGAACAGAGGCAGGGTTTCATAATGCACCACAATACAGAGGTAAAGCCGGTGAGAGTGATGGGTATAAAGTCATTATGTGTGATGCGTGAGACAGAAATCAGAAATCAGAAATCAGAAGTCAGAAGTCAGAAGTCAGAAATCAGAAATCAGAAGTCAGAAGTCAGAAATCAGAGGTCAGAAGGTCTGTTCTCTGTCTTCTGTTTTCTGTCTTCTGTTACAAGAAGGTCGGAGAAGACGCGAAGATTTCTAACGGGGCCGGCTACAAGCAGTGGTTTTACCGCGGTAGAGATTCTGATTGTGGTGGTGATAATAGCGATAGCGGCGATGATGGCGATTCCAATGATGACATCGGCAGCAAGTTTTCAAATCCGGTCTGCGGCGAATATGATTGCAGCAGACCTGGAGTACGCCAAAAGTATGGCTATCAGCAGGAGCCAAAGTTTTTCAGTGGTGTTTGATGAGACAACAGACAGTTACAGAATAGAGGACCAGGACGGTACGATAATAGCGCATCCTGTGAAAAAAGGCTTTGATTACGTTGTTGACTTTCCAGGTAACAGCAGGCTGAACAAAGTCGATATATTTAGTGTTGGTTTTGAGCCCGGCTCCAGCGATACGATTACATTTGATTATATGGGCAGTCCCTACAGCGGGTCAGGAACTTCGAACCCGCTAAACAGTGGCGTTATTACTCTACAAGCGGCCGGGACGAGCACAACGATTAATATAGAGCCTGTTACGGGTTTCATCTTTAGTGAGGACTGACGGGGAAAGAGCGAGTGATAAATTGGAAAATGAAAACTCGGGGTCAGCGGCCAATAGGATTGGACATAGGTCATAATTCTATCAAGATGATACAGTTGGCAATCAATGGGGGACGAATAAGTGTTATCGCGGCAGATAAAGCCCGCATTGAACCTCGTATAAACGGTGATATGGAGGAAAGAAGGAGTTTTATTGTTGCCAAAATTAGACAAATGCTGGCAGAAGGCAGCTTTCGAGGGAAAAAAGTTATCTCTGCACTGCCGAATGACAGACTGAAAATAACAAGTCTGCGATTGGCTGAAGCAAAAAGCGACAAGATTGGGCAGGCTTTAAGAAAAGAAGCTGCCCAGCGTTTTGGATTGGACCCCGATAGGGACGCAATTAACTATGTGCTTGTCGGGGATGTTCGTCAGGGTGATGAGGTTAAAAGCGAGCTGATACTGTTTGCAGCAGATAATGATTCGGTTAAAAGCCACATTGAATTGCTTGAAGAGGCTGGGCTTAGGCCGGTAGGTATAGATACTGTTCCCTGTGCGCTGTTCAGGAGCTTCGAGAGGTCCCTGCAGCGCCAGGAGGATAGAGAACGCACGGCCGTTTTTATAGATGTGGGAAGCCGGTTTACCACGGTCGTTTTCGGTCGTGGCCGGGAGATTAGTTTCGTCAAACAGGTATCGATTGGTGGAGAAAGCTTCGATAAGGAAATCGCCGCAAAATTGGGAGTCAGCATTGACGAAGCAGAAATGCTTCGGGGCAAGTTGAGAATGGAACGGACGGCGAACGCCGAAAGAGGTCTTTGGGGCTCCGGTCAAACCTCGACAGGTCAAGAGGGTCTCGCTGACCAAAAAGACGATAAAGCAGATTTGGAAACCCTCGATGCATCGACACGCCAGGTGATGGTTGATGCGATAAGTGCGGTCGCTGAACAACTGGCAAGAGAGGTATCGCTGTGCTTTAGATATTATACCGTTGCATTCAGGGGCAAGCGGGTAGAGCGGGCCGTCTTCAGTGGAGGCCAGGCGTACGAAAAAATTTTACTCAATGTCTTAAAGCGGCAATTGGCCGTTGAGATTGAGGTGGCTCAGCCGTTGAGAGGCTTCGATATGATGAATTTAAATTTCGGTAATGACAAGCGAGGTTTGCTGTGTGAGTGGGCCGTAGCTGTGGGCCTTGGTCTTAAAGGTTGGAATGGGGACGCCGAACAGCCGGAAGAGCCTTTGGCCGCCCCCGCAGCCGGGAGGCAGGCGGATAGCTATGAAAGAAATTGATTTTCTTCCCCAATGGTATAAGAGCGGCAGGCAGCGGCAGATTAGTTATCGCACCCAGGTACTCGGCCTGGGCGGTGTGCTTGTGGTGATGATAGTGTGGAATTTCGTTACTACCCATTCTATCTCGAAAGCCAGGGCCGAAGTTGAACAGAGCAGGCCAATGCAGGCGGAAGCAGAGAGTGTATCGCGGGAATTCGCCGGGATTAAAAGCGAAGTGAGCGTGTTGCAGCAAAAAGTGAAATCTATGGAAGAAATCGATTCCAGGATTGATGTCGCCGGCGTTTTAGCTGAGATGAGCTTTTTGATTGATGACAATATTGTACTTGGCAAAGTGGAATTCGTCGCTGAGAGGTTTGTCTCCGAGCAGCAGGGGAAAGCATCGCGGCGCACCGCCGCCGCTGCCAGAGTGGCCGGCGGTAACTTTGTCGGAAAAGGGACGCTTCCGCTTGGTAACGCGCGGTTCAAGGTAGTGATAAACGGGGTCGCGATGGATGCCAGCGATATAGCAGAGTTGATATGCAGGTTCGAAGAGTCGCCTTATTTTTGTCTGGTGTACCCGTCATTTTCACGGAACAGGAAAATGAAAGCGGGAGACGGAAAGAATTTCCAGGCAAGTGAGTTTGAGATAACTTGTTATCTGGCAAATTATCGCGAGAAGTAAAAGGTAAGAATGTTGTTTCGGGAAAGAAAGCAAATAGCAATATGTGTCGCGGCCGGAGCGATGATAGCAGCGGTTGTGCTGTTTCGCTACCTGCCTTTACGGCAAAGAATGAAGGCTGTCAAACAGGCAAAAACCGCACAGACACTTGCTATCAGTAAAGCATCGATGCAGAGGGCACAACTGCCTGTGATTAAGGAAAAATTGCTGAAGCTGCAACAAACAGTTGAAAACTATAAGGCCAATATTCCTGCCCAAAGGGACCTCGGCGTGTTTTTGCACAGAATCGCTGATTTGATGAATGAGCATAATCTAAGAGAGCAGGTGATTGCGCCGGGTAAGGAAATAGCGGCCGAGCAATTGAACTGTATACCCGTGGATATGCAGTGTAAAGGTAAATTACCTCAGGTTTTCGAATTCTATAAAAGAATGCAGAAGCTCAACAGGTTAATTCGCATTGAGCAGCTCAGACTTGTCAACGACAGTGATTTTAGCGGCGAAGTGAGTATGCAGACAAAAGTGGTCATTTATTGCAGGCCGCAGACCGAGCAAGGGTAAATAGATATGAAGCAAAATGTCAAAAACAGCAGTGACCGGGCTAATAGGCTTTTTGGCCGGTTGGCGGCAGAGAAGAAAAAGACCATCACGGCTTTGTGTTTGATTGCGCTGATGGTCTTTATGTGGGCCAGGGTGCTCGGCAAGAAGACACCAGCGACTGCTGAAGCGGCACGGAGACAGAAGGATGCAGGCCCGGATACATCGGCGTCAAATTCGCAATTAAAAATATCTTTTATAGAGCTGCCGAAAGTGCCGGGCCGTAACGATGCACTGACAAGAGACTTTTTTGCCGCAGACGGCTGGCGGGACTTTCTTGACGGAGGGCGCAGTAATAAAGACGTGAAGGTCGTTGAAGGGGATGGAAGTGGTGAAATAGGAAGGCGCATTGCAGAGAAGTTAAGATTGGAAGCAATTGGGATGGGGGAAAATCCCAAGGCCTTTATCAATGATAAGCTGTTGGCCGTGGGGGACAAATTGCTCGTCACGAACGATGGCGTGCAGTATGAATGTGAAGTAGTTGGAATTGATGAAGAGACGGTGTTTATAAGATGTTCAGAAATAGAAATAACGTTGAAACTTACACAGGGTGATTGAGGTAGCTGATTAAGTCGTAATCAGCATCCCGTTTTGCGATATATCGCAAGACGGGCTTTCAAGAAAAGGAGACAAATTATGGTAAGCGTACAGAATTCAAAGAAAAGAATCAAGAGCAGAAGTAACTTGTTCGTATGGGGTTTTATATTGACTGTGATGGCGGCAATTGCGGTCGCTGGGATGGAGCAGGGCCCGATAGGCGATAGTGCTAATGAAGGTATCGAATTTGGAGCGGTTGTCCTGAGCAGCGCCGAAGATGTTTCCATAGGCGGGATGGTTCAGTCATTTACCTTCGATAAGGAAAAGGTCAAGACAATCAGAGATGCGCTTCGGGTTTTGTCGGCCCTGTATAAGAAGAACATATCGCCGTCGCCGAATGTTGACGGATTATTGGGGATTACACGCCTGTACGATGTAACCTTCGATGAAGCGATGGATGCGGTTCTGGGTCCGAACTTCAAATACGAAGAGGCCAGTAACCTAATCAAGGTATACACCAAAGACGAATACAAAAAGCTCAAAGATGACCCGGACCGAATGATACACAGGGTCTTCACCTTGTATTACATCACTGCCGCAGAGGCGGAAAAGCTCATAAAGCCGGTGCTGAGCACTCCTCAGGGCGTAGTCCAGGCCAGCAGTGCCGCCGAAGAGGGCATATCCATAGGTAAAGAAGGTGTGAGTGGCTCAAAAGGCGGCGGCAACAATATGGCGTGGCACGACACTATTGTTGTGTATGACTACCCTGAAAACATCGCTAAGGCCGAAGAGGTAATAGCCAAGCTTGATGTCAAGCCGAAACAGGTACTCATCGAAGCAACCATATTAAGCGCCACTTTGACCGAGGGGATGGAGCTTGGTATTGACCTGAATTTCTTAGCGGGTGTCAGCTTGACCGGCGCCGATGCAACGCCGGATCTCATTTCCGAAGGTGTTGCCCCGAGCAGAGGCGCCATCGCAACCACACCTATCGGGCAAATAGGCGCAGGAGTCGCCACCGGAACTCCAATTGAAACTGCCGGTTTTGCCCACGTGGGGGGCAGCGGCCTGAGAATCGGTGTAACTATGGGTGATTTTACGGCGCTCATCACTGCACTGGAATCTGTTACCGATATCACGGTTCTTGCTAATCCCAAGATACTCGCTTTGAACAAGCAGGCCGGTACGGTGTTTATCGGCCAGGAACTCGGTTACAGAGACAGAACCACGATTGACGCC
>DUZJ01000046.1 GCA_013349615.1 Planctomycetota bacterium
CCGATATTTTAAGAGCAGCACCGGTAATTTCAACTTTGTGGCGATGGACTACGACACGCCGGATGTGAATAATGCCGGGCCCAGAGTCGGACCGATTGTTATCAATGAGATTATGTACAATCCCCCGAGCGGCAATCAGAATGAGGAATATATCGAGCTGTACAATACCCTCACCGTTCCGGTGACATTATACCGCGTTGATAAGCACACGCCGTGGAAGTTTACCGACGGTATTGAGTATATCTTTTCGGACAGTTCACCTGTTACGATATATGGATATAGTTATCTATTGGTTGTGAAGGACAAGGCGGACTTTACGGCAAGATACGGCAGCATTGTACCACCTGACGTTGATGTAATTGGCTCTTACAGCGGCAGGTTAAGTAACTCCGGCGAGAAGGTGGATTTTAGTATGCCGGGTGATACCGACCTGTTTGGCACGCGTTATTATATTCGGATTGACAGGGTGAATTACAGCGATGGTTCCCATCCCGAGGATTGTCCGGGCGGAGTGGACCTGTGGCCTTTTATGGCGGACGGCTTTGGTTTTTCTCTTTCGCGTCGAGACCCGAATGATTATGGCAATGACGCAGCCAATTGGAAAGGTGCTTTACCCTCACCCGGCGGTCCCAATCCTCCGTAGAATCCCGGTAAAAAGGGCCATCATAATCTGCTCAACGCCATTTAAAATGGTGTTGAAGTGAATACTTTTAGATTTTATTACTTTATCAAAGAGCAATCTTTACTCGTTCAGATTAGATTTTATTACTTTGTCACAAAGAACAAGTTTTTTATCGTTCAGATTAGTTTTGGTAGTCTGTAAAGCTTCTGTGTCACTACTTTTCTATCAGTGTCTCATCGACCTGCATACCAAAGTGTCTGCCGGTCTTTTCTATGTGGCCAAGCACAATATCGCCCGGCTTCAAGCTCGTAATTGAAATCGCCTTGCCCTCCGGGCTAACCAGTCGAATCGTCTCGGCATTTTGCAAAACAAGACTTATCGGCTCGCCTTCCGCCTCAGCCTCGACGAGTATCATAGGCCTTTTTTCAATCTTGTTTCTGCCCAGATACGCGCTCTGACTATTACCTTGAAAATCGACGAGCAGCACTTCGTCGCCGGCTTTCAAATCCGCCAGGTACTTCGTTTTGCCTCCTGCAACCAGGATATATGCGTGCACAGCCCCGGCATTTACGCGGAACGGACGGGATGCCACGTAAGGATTGTCGATGGATTCAGAGTGTACTAAGAAAAATCCTGCAGCCGTGTTGCCGACGAGCATGCCTTCGCCGACAGTCATTTGTGTGCAGGTGTCGAGACAGGCCCGGTCCCCCATTCCAAGCTGTTTTGTGCTTGTTATCGCTGCCGTTACGAGAGCGATTTTTTCGCTTATGCCGTTAATTATATCAGCGGTTTTTTTGACCACATTCACATCGCTGGTATCGAGCACAACGCCGTCAACGCCTTTTTCAAGTATCTCGACCATAAGCCTGGCCTGTTTGCTGTTCTCGACCTGCACCATAATGTTTTTGCCTCGCCGTGCGAGCAGGTTCTCAATCGGGATAATGGTCCAGTCGAGCATCTTGAGGACAACGATTTTTTCAAGCGGTACCGCTGCGGCCCTATCTTCGTCTTTTTTGCCGGCTATATCAACAAATTCGACATCTACGCCTGGTTTGATATCACCGTTTTTCTCGACCGTTTTGATTTTGCCGAACTGCCGCACGGTTTCGCTTTCGCCGTCCGGCAACACCACCGCCTCGGCCCCGCTTTCAAGGGCAGCTATCGCGATTTCCTTATTATATGGAACGACATTTATCCACAATTTCTTCATAATGAGTTCAGGTCCTTTCTGATTTTTTTAGATTTAACGATAATTGGCCCAACCTGTCAATGTATTTCAACTCGTGATGGCCCATTTTTGCAAGATAACGTTTGAAATTGGGTTTGATTGGGTTTGTTTTGGGTTTGAATTGGGTTTGTTTTGGCATTTTATTGGTTTTAATTGGGTTTGTTTGGGTTTGTATTGGGTTTGAATTGGGTTTGTTTTTCCCGCGTTGACCAAGTGTCCATTTTGCATAATTTTTTGTTGAAACTCGGCTTACGTTCATTTTGGCTTTTTGGAAATTGGGTTTGTTTTGCATAAAATGAGCGATTTGTAGTGCGCTCTCTACAGTTGTAGAGGAAAAGTTAGTGAAAAGTGAGCTAAAGTGCCTAAAGTGAGCTAAAGTTGGATTATCGATTCTCATGATAGGAAATTTGCCCTTTGTAACTGGTTAATGGTAACTGGTTATTTGTAACTGGTTATTGGTTAATGGTTTATTGGTAATTCTTTGACTTGGACCTGCTGGCCCGATTCGTGCGGTTCTCCGCTAATCTGCCATTGATTCAGACCATAGACTCAAGACTACACACTTTTGATTGCTCAATTTTACATTCTAAATTCTCAATTCTAATTTTCAGTTTGTATTATACCAAACTTCTCCTAAATGTTCAATGAAAATAAAACTTTTTTTAAAAAAATAGCTACAGAGAACGCAGAGAGTTTTTGTTATAAACAGCATGGAAAGCACTGTGGATTCTTTAATAAGGTTATCCGCCGGGGGTAGTGGGCTTTTATTTATATTTTTTCCGCATCTCTTCATGCGATTTTAGATATTCCGGCTCAATCGCGGGGACGAGAGAGTAGGATTTAGGATTTTCAAAGCCGAAACTGTAGACCGGCTGGATGTACTCGTCATTATGCGGATAGTGATATGCAAGTTCCATCCTGGTTGCTTTTCCGCTGGAGGTCGCAAGAAGAGCATTACCATATTTTAGTTGGTTTACAGCTTCTTTGGGTGACTTTATTGGCACCAGCTTGTAAGGCTCATACTCAAACCAGCTTTTGGATACTCTTGTAATCTCTCCAGCCACTCCAATCCTGACTGAAATTGTTGAGCCACGTCCCCAAATCTTGTATTGACCAATTTTCCTGGTGAACCATACTTGGATTGCTCCTACCGATTCTATATTAACGTCAGATGCGCCGTACAGATATGCCTCCTCCGGTAGTAAATCCCGCTCTTTGAGGTATTCGGTAGCGATTTTTATACCTTCTTCATCGCTCGGGTAATCTTTTCTGTCTTCGCTGAGCTTCTTTCGTGCCTTTCTGCGCTTGAAGAGGTCGAAAAATCCTGTGTGTGCCTCAAACATAAAATTATAGGCAGAAGTATTAAGATTGCAAAAATTTCCATTGCGTCTATACCCAGCATCGATGGGAATGTTGACGTATTCTGAAAGTTCCTTATTGAAGTATTTATTAGCAAGTTCCCGAACATAAGCTTCTGTCACATTCTTTGGGCGTATTATTTTGTACAAAAGCATCTTGTCAGGTACTTTTGGGAATTGACCGACAAACTCAAACTTCAGAGGTCCACCCGGTGGAAAGGGAGGGCGATACCAAGCGAAGCTAAGGTCCTCCACCTTTTCATTGCTGTCAAGAACAGGGTACGGGTATTCGGATTCATCGACAGGATACGACCATTCACGCTCAAGTTCAGTTTCTTCCTGAGACAAGAAAAATATCAATCCAACGATACACAAAATAGCCAGCGCTACTGCTACTACACAACTTACTAATTTTTTGTTTTTCATTTGCTATCTCTTTTATCAGATTTTTACCCGCTCATTTCATCCCATCATTATACCGAGTGCCTATATCAACAATCAATATTTTTACTCCAAAATTCTCAGAAGAACGGCGGGGCAAGCCCAATCCAGCCCGGCTGAACCTTTCCACTATTGTGCAGTTCGAGCCCTGCTGATAGAAAAACATTAGAAGCTTTTCGAGCAGGTCTCACTTCGGCAAGCTCAGTGTAAACTCACCTGAAGAGTCAAAATGGTGCGAAAAATCGCACACTACCCTTTGACCCCCAAATAAATTTGAGGGCTAAAGAACCCCGCCAACAAGTGGCGGGGCTAACCGATACGGAGGCGACAAGAAACGTCGCGGTTTTTATAAGAAATAATGGTGGGGCCATAAAAATGATTAAGGATGAATGATTATTGATAATTTTTGGAGATTCTTCGGTGCCTTATAGGCACATAAGTATTTGCTCAGAATGACGATACAAATTCGGGCGACCACATGGAGTCGCCCCTACGCAGGGATGACGGCGCTGAATATCGAATCCGTCACCGTCAGGGCCGGACCTGGGCGGTATCGAACAAGGAATGTCGAATGATGAAGGGAATTGGTGAATTAGAGGATTGGAGAATTAGAGAATTGGTAGAAATAATGGTGGGGCAAGCCCCACCCTACAGCTTCTCTACGCTCTCCAGGGACGATGTCTATTCATTTTCCCTGATAATATGTCTTTTGCAATGATTACATCTTCTCTGACTTGAAAGTCAAACATTCCCACGCAGACAAAATCGGCGCCATTTTCAAAAGCATACCTGAAACCTTCCCGCGGATGGATGGCCCCGGCCGCTAATACCTTAAAGGCAATCCAGGGCTTTTTAACCTTCTTCATAAATTCGATGGTTTTTTCCGGCGTGATGGACCAAATATTATCGTAATCATTGAGACTGCCGCTATCAACGTTAAATTCCACCCTGTTTTCTTTAGGCGTGGCGGACCAGTAATTGCCGTGATGAAAAGTCTTCATATAAAAATCAGGATTTATCCCCGCTTTTTCGGACGCGATAGGTACTTGGATTGAATGTCCGCCGATACCTGCGATAACTCCGTTTTGTTTAATGAATTCTACAGCTTTGCCAATCAGGTCAACACGACCATTTTTAACGAAGCTGTCCCCGACGCCGCCCTGAACATAAGCTCCAACGGCACCATTATCAATGGCCCTTTTTATATCACTGGTCAGGTCGTTTACTTTCGGGTGTACTTGAGCAATCCACTGTATCCGGCCACCCCTTTCCTTCCAGTACTTTTTGAGGTATCCCGACGATGCTGTTATGATTGTGTTTATCCCATTTTCCTCACATAGTTGAAGTGTCTCCATGATTTTTTCTTCGGTACTGTATGCCGTGAACAACTCGCGGAGATACTTCAGGTCTCTACTATGGGACCAGCCGCTGAACTGATTACCGCCGATAATCAACCTGCTAATCTTAACGTTACCAATTTTGCCCATTAGCAAATCATCGGTGGAAGTCTCTGAAATTGCCTTTCTTTTCTTTGCTGCGGTTTGTGCATTTGCCTGTTTGTCGCCAATACTCAAGTCTAATGTTGCCCAGGCCGATGCGGCCACTGACGTCTTTATGAAACTACGGCGATTTAGGTTTTCTGACATGCTTTGCTCTCACTCAATTTGCGTCCTGCAGCATCTTGGCCGCCTCTTCGACGGTCGCTCCTTCGTGGACCATTTTGCAAAGGGCCTCGACCATTTTGTCCGGTTTTTTGTGTTGGAACGCATTTCGGCCGATTGATACACCCGCGGCGCCGGCGCCGAGTGCACCATCGACCATTTTGAAGATGTCCTCGTCGCTGTCCATTTTCGGCCCACCGGCAATCACTACCGGCACGGGACAGCCCTGCACAACTTCGGTGAAACTTTCGGCGCTGCCGGTGTATGGCACTTTGACAATATCTGCGCCCAGCTCTGCTCCGGCCCTGGCGGCGTGCTTGACATTTGCAACGTCGAATTCGTCTTTGATTTTCGCCCCGCGCGTGTACATCATCGCCACAAGCGGCATCTGCCACTCCATACACCGATTGCTAACATAACCCAACTGCCGCAGCATTTCTTTATCGGTTTCTGCACCCAGATTTATATGGACAGAAACCGCATCAGCACCGAGCTTGATTGCCTCTTCGACGGTGCAGACCAGCTCTTTTGCGTTAGGGTCGGGACTTATTGACGTGCCTGCTGAAAGGTGGATAATGAGCCCCACGTCCTTACCGGTGCCTCTATGGCCTGCGCGGACCATCCCTTTGTGCATCAGGATAGCGTTAGCTCCTCCGGCGACAACTTTGCTTACCGTCTCCCGCATGTCCGCCAGGCCCTCAATAGGCCCGACCGTAACGCCGTGGTCCATTGGAATAATTACCGTTCTACGTGAGTTGCGGTCGATTATTCGTTCCAGTCGTATCTCTTTGCCTATCATCGCAAAATCTCCACTTTTTCGTTATTGCGAGCGCACTTTTCCTGAGCTAAGACGAAAGAGCAAAGCAATCTTCTGTTTTGCTTCCGGCTCCACATCACAACTTCATTTGTAAAATCTACCCGAAGCAGCCGAAAAGGCAAGAAAAAAACGCACATTTAGTTAATTGTTCATCGTTTGTAGTTTGTGGCTGCGGCCAACCATTGATTTTCACAACCTGCCATTGCAATATCGTTCTCGACAACCTATTATATAACCAGTTGGTTCGTTATGTCTTGCAGGATACGAGATGTGAATCACGAGAAACGAGAAAAATGACATATTTAGCCGTCCCTATAGCAGCACAGAATTTAGACCGGGCAAGGCGGCAAATCAAAGCTGCGCTCGAAGCAGGTGCCGAAATCCTCGAGTTGCGGACCGACTATCTCGAAAACCTCACCATAGATTCGGTCAAAAATTTAATTGCCGAGGCTAAAAATGCCGCTCATCAACCTTTGCCGATAATCGTAACCTGCCGCGACGGAAAGCAGGGCGGTGCGAGGGCTTACCCTGAGCAATTGCGGAACGAGATTCTCGCAGAAGCTGTCAGGGCCGGCTGCGATTTTATCGATTGTGAGTATGATAATTTTCTTTCTACCGAGTTGCAGGAAAAGATAAAAGCAGCGTTGGCCGACAGATCGAAAACGCGATTGATACTGTCCGCCCACGATTTCAAATCCCGATTTGAAGATGTTAATGGGCTTTATCAGGATATTTTAACAGTCTGTCCGACTGCCATTCCAAAGCTGATTTACACCGCAAACCACATCAACGATTGCTTTGAGGCGTTCGATTTATTGCGTAACACCAGCGGCGAGCGAATAGTATTCTGTATGGGCGCAGCCGGCCTGGTCAGCAGAATCATCGCAAAAAAGCTGGACAGCTTCGTTACCTTCGCGAGTATTAACGCCGAAGCCGCGACCGCGCCTGGACAGTTGACCATTGAGCAATTGAAGGGATTATATCGCTGCGACTCTATAGATTCCGATACCGAACTCTTCGGCGTGATTGCCGACCCGGTTGGCCATTCCCTCAGCCCTGCTATTCATAATGCCTGCTTTGACGATAAGGGTATGAATAAATTGTATCTCCCGCTGCTGGTAGAAGGCGGCCGGACGGAATTTGACGAATTCTTAGACAATATCATTCTGAGAGAATGGCTGAGCTTCAAAGGTTTTAGCGTAACAATCCCGCACAAACAAAACGCCCTGGATTTCGTCAAGGCAAAGGACGGCTTTATTGAACCATTGGCCGAAAAAATCGGTGCGGTTAATACTCTGGTTGTTGGCTCTGGAGGAAAACTCAGTGCTTATAATACCGATTACGCCGCTGCGTTAGACGCGATAACATCAACAATGGGTATAACACGAGCGGATTTGAAGGACTTGCCTGTTGCCATTATCGGCGCGGGCGGCGTCTCCAGAGCAATAGTGGCCGGCCTAACTGATGCAGGCGCCAAAATCAAGATTTATAACCGTACCATAAAAAGGGGTGAAAAACTTGCAGCCGAGTTCAGTTGTGATTTCGCGCCTTTGGATGATTTGCCGAACGTCGAGACAAAATTGCTCATAAACTGCACAAGCATCGGGATGTACCCGAATATTGAAGCAACGCCTTTCCCACAGGCAGGCTTGAAAAAGGATATGTTGGTCTTTGATACTGTTTATAATCCAGCCGAAACTTTACTCCTGAAGCAGGCTAAACAAGCCGGCGCAAAAACAATTGATGGCCTTTCAATGTTCATCAACCAGGCCCTGGCTCAATTCAAACTCTTCACCAACACAGATGGCAACGCAAAACTTATGCGAAAAACGATTTGTGATTGCCTTTCCAAAGGATAATTTTAGGTCGAGATGGGGACGTACTTAATACTTGATAAAAGCGTTTTCGAAGCAACTTCAACTTTCAAGTTAGGGAAATTTGCTCAAAATCATTTTCTAATTCTTCCCGACGTTTTGTATTATGAGTGTGCCACAACAGATACAAACAAAGAAAGATTGTTAGATCGTTTTAGGTCCGTAATTTTAAGCGGAGCTTATACTTGTCCGAGCTATGTGGATATTATTAGAAATGAAGCTAAAAACTTATATCCATATGGTTTCATTGTTGATTTAGAAGAAGTCCCAGCAGTAAGAAAAACGTTTCAATTAAACAGTAGGCCATACAGTTCAAATCATGCGCAGGAGAAATTAGAAGATGAATTAGACATGGCAAAAATGCTCCGAGATTCATCGGATGATTACCTTAAAAAGATCGCTGTGGAAAATCCAAGTCTTCTTAGTGAGATTAGAAAATTCGATAATAGTAGAAAAGGTCGCTTTGAGCGTTTTAGAGCTTGGGCGAAAAATGTTGATTCCCAAGATATACATTGGGCCTCAATGAAGCAACTAAAAGGAGTTACACATTGCCACGACAAGTATTGTTTATCAGATGAATGGGTAAGCTGGCAGTTTTTACGGTTGACGCATATTATTTTCATGGAACATGCTTTTCTAAGACAGACAGGGGATGTAAGTAAAATAGAGTCCTTTGAGCATGACATTCAGGATGTGAAATATGTACTCTTGTTGAGTAGGGCTGATGGATTACTAACAAGGGACACTGGCTGCTCTTGTCTGGCACAAGCTGCATTTCCTGAAAAGGACGTATTTACCAGTCTTGATAAAGTGCCAGAAGAATATATATGCCATTGGAGTTAGTATTGCCACTACCCGATTTAGTTGTTGCTCTGTTGCGGCAATTATTGGTATATTAAAAGCGACAGAAAGAAATATTCTTTCAAGCCGGGGAGATGTTAAAATGGTTGAGGAAACAGTTATAGCAGCAGTAAAGCGGTATCTTGCTGCGCTGCCGCCTCTGGGTATTCATGCCCGTCGAGCGGTTCTATTCGGCTCTTTTGTGCATGGCCAGGCTGACGAGTATAGTGATATAGACTTGGTTGTAATCGCTCCGGAATTCGACGGCTCGCGAGAGATCTCGTTGATTGAAGCAATCTGGCAGGCAACCATCACCGATAACCGGATCGAGCCTATTCCCTGTGGCGAACAGGAGTGGGAAACCGACCAGGGCCGTCCCATTCTCGAAATCGCCCGGCGCGAAGGTATTATCATTGCTGCGTAAGAAGTTGCTGATGCTACTTACTAAGCTGTTTGTGCCACCCGATGAATCACCACAGGCCCAGGATTGACACACAGCTAAGTTCCTTCCTTTTTCTGCACTTTTGATTGTTCTTATGCCGGAACTTGTGTATAATCCGTCTTTGTGACAGAATATCTTTCGAGGTAAAGATGGTAAAAAAAGAAAAAGTTGTTTTGGCCTATAGCGGCGGGCTGGATACCAGCGTGATTCTGCCGTGGCTGAAAGAGACCTACGGCTATGATGTGATAGCATTTGCAGCCGAGCTCGGCCAGGGCGATGAGCTGGCTAACATAAAGCGTAAAGCGCTTAAATCGGGCGCCGTAAAGTGCGTAGTCAAAGACTTGCGGGCTGAATTCGTCGAAGATTACCTCTGGCCGCTGCTCAAATCAGGTGCCGTTTATGAAAAGAAGTATTTGCTCGGCACAAGTATTGCCCGGCCTCTAATTGCAAAGCATCAGGTCGAAGTTGCCCACGCCGAGGGCGCAACCGCCGTAGCTCACGGCGCAACCGGCAAGGGCAACGACCAGGTGCGCTTCGAGCTGACCTATATGGCGCTCGACCCGTCGCTGAAAATTATAGCTCCCTGGAAAGACCCGGAATTTACTCTGACTTCCCGCGAAGCAGCCGTCGATTACGCCAAAAAGCACAAAATTCCAATCCATCAAAGCAAAAAGAAGATTTATTCTCGCGACCGCAACCTCTGGCACATTAGCCACGAAGGCGCCGAGCTTGAAGACCCCGCCAACGAGCCAAAAGATGATGTATATGTTATCTCCCGTCCGCTCTCGAAGACACCCAACAGACCTGATTATGTCAAAGTCGGTTTCAGCAGGGGAGTGCCGGTAAAACTTAACGGTAAAAAGATAAGCGGCGTAAAGCTAATTGAGCAATTGAACCGGCTTGGCGGCAAACACGCTATCGGTCAAGTCGACCTTGTCGAAAATCGTCTTGTTGGCATAAAGTCACGCGGTGTATATGAGACGCCGGGCGGCACGATACTGACGACCGCTCATAATGCTCTGGAGAGCCTGACACTTGATAGGGAAACTATGCACTACAAACAGCAGCTCGCTCTAAAATACGCCGATTTGGTTTATTACGGCCTGTGGTTTTCCCAATTACGCGAGGCCCTTGATGCGTTTGTCGATGTCACCCAGCGAAATGTCACTGGTCAGGTTAAAATGAAGTTGTTTAAGGGTCGATGCAGCCCAGCCGGCATAAAAAGTCCTTACAGTCTATATCGGACCGATTTGGCCAGCTTCAAGATGGGCGCCGAGTATGACCCAACTGACGCAGCCGGCTTTATTCGTCTGTTCGGCTTACCCATTAAAGTGGCCGCAGCAGTGAATAAGAAAAAGAAGAGGGATTAGTTGATTATAAAAGGTATGGCTATGAAGACAAAAATGACTATGGTTTACTGGAAGGGTGACAAATTCTGGCTTGGAAAGCTGCTTGAGCATCCAGAAATTATGACTCAGGGAGAAACTCTGGGGGAATTAGAGGAGAATATTAAGGATGCTTATCTATTGATGGCTATGGATGAGGTGCCTGAAGAACACAAGATGAAAGAAATTGCAATATGAAGCGAAAGAAATTCATTCGCCAGCTCATAAAGGATGGCTACGTTTTATTAAGAGCTGGAGCAAGGCACGACATCTACATAAACCCATCTACTGGCCGGAAACAGCCCGTTCCGAGGCACATCGAGATTGATAACCACTTAGCAAGGCATATCAGAAAATATTTAGGCTTGAAATAACTTGGCTTGATTTTCGATACTGGATGCTCGTAAAAGTCAGTTTTGAACATTTGAATTTCGAGTTTGTTTTGGATTTTGGATTTCGTGCTTCGAATTTCTTATTAGGGAGGCATTGTGGCAGTACCGGATTGGATTTGGTTTGTCTTTGTCTTTGCGTTTGGCTGTTGCATTGGCAGCTTCCTGAACGTAGTCATCTATCGCTTACCTCGCGACAAGTCTTTAGTAACTCCGCCTTCCGCCTGTCCTGCGTGCAGCAGGCACATCCGTTTTTATGACAATATACCGCTCGTTTCCTGGCTGCTTTTGGGCCGGAAGTGCAGATACTGCAAAGCCCCCATTTCGCCGCGTTATTTTGTCATTGAGCTGCTGACCGGCTTGCTTTTCCTCGGATTATTCCTCTTGTATTTTCACACCAATTTGCTTGCTGGTATGCCGTTGTTTCTGCATGGCGGCTGGCTTATTTATCTTACTTCTGTCGTTATGTTGTCCGCTTTTATTGCCGCTTCAGCGATTGACCTGGAGTTGTGGCTTATTCCACTCTCAATTTGCTGGTTTGTTACCGCTGTCGGCTTGATTGCCTCGGCGCTCGGCGTTTATATAATTGACCCTGCCGACATTACCAGCTATGCCCTTTTGCCCACCACCAGGGCCAATTTTTTTGAGCAAGGCACAATTGCCTCCCTGGCGGCCGGAGCCACCGTAGGATTAGCTGTATCGTTATTGCTCCTCGCAACTGGTTTGATTAAAAGAAGTTATGAATCCGCTGACTCCCAGGCTCTGCCCGGTCAGCAGCAGGGACCGACCGATGAGCAAGAGTTTAACCATCATCTGGAGATTTGCAGGGAAATCCTTTTCTTATTGCCCATTATTGTCTGCTCAGCAGCCGCTTATTTGCTTATCGGGCAGCGCGGCTGGTGGGTGAATTTTTCACAAAACCCTGTCGTTGCAGGACTTCTGGGCAGTCTCTGGGGCTACTTTGTTGGCTGTGGAGTTGTCTGGGCCACCCGCATTTTCGGCACGTTGGCCTTCCGAAAAGAGGCGATGGGGCTGGGTGATGTGCATCTAATGGGTGCGGGCGGGGCGGTTGTGGGGCCGATATTAATCATTGCGGCATTTTTCATCGCACCGTTTTTCGGCCTGGCCTGGGTCGGCTTCCAGATGTTTTTTAAAAAAATTCGACAAATTCCTTACGGTCCCTTCTTGTCTTTGGGCGTACTCGTTGTTATGATTTTACACGATAGGATTTTCAATTACCTGAATTGTATTTTTTACCGTTAAACATTAAGAAAATAGAAACCTAATTGCCGATGTTAAATAAGGAGATACCGAATGAAAGTTGCTGCCAAAACTAAAAGATTTGCTTCTGACAGGTTAAAAGCAATCGCCCTGTTGACCTGCCTTGCCTCTGCTACGTTTTTTTCCGGCTGCACTAATTGGAAAAAGAAGTATGAAAGCCAGCTCGCGGTAAGTAAGAACCTGGAGGGGTTGCTCCTGCGCGAAAGGACGGAAAAGTCCCAGCTCGCCGAGCAGAGCCAGCAAATGATTGATGACCTCCAGAGACAGATTGCCGAGTTCAACAGAACACCTGCCGAAGCCACCGGTTTTGGACCAGGCTATGATGTCAGCTTTGACCCTTCCGCCGGAACAATCACCGTAACCCTTCCCAACACTATACTTTTTAGCTCCGGACAGGCCACGCTGAAAAAAGCGACCAGCAGGGAGCTTGACCATATTGAGTCGGTATTGCGGCAAAAGTATTCTAATAACCGGATAGATGTTGTCGGCCATACGGATACCGACCCTATCAAAAAATCAAAATGGAAAGACAACCTTGAACTTTCGGCCCAACGTGCTCTCACCGTGGTTAGATACCTTATCGGTCGCGGCGTTGATAACAAAAGGATCCGGGCGATTGGCTGCGGGGCCGCAAGACCGGTTGTTTCAAATGCAACCGCCAGCGGCAAATCGAAGAATCGAAGAGTTGAAATCGTTGTTCACGTGAGGTGATTGGCGGCCGTGCTTTGATGCCGGATTCGCTAAACATTATTTGCGCTTTACAAATGTTGCGGTTCTTATAGTACCGTCTTTGTTGATGCAAACCGTAATAGCTCCGTCCCTGGGTGTATAGAATGACTTTGTCTCGTTCTTTTGCTTGTTTGCCTGAAGTTTTTCGTATTGCGTTCGACCGCAACTGCATATCGAAACACCGGCCTCAAGTCTTTTGAGAAAATCGGTATCTAACGTTTTCGCTGAGCCGTGATGGGGAACAACTACAACATCAACTTTTAGGTCGGGAAAAAGCTCGAGAAATTTTCGCTGTGCAAATTGCTCAATGTCCGAGCATAAAAGTATTTTCCTGCCCCCAAATTCAATCAATAAAACCACCGATTTGTCATTATCACCCAAGGTCTTATCCTGACATATCTGTTCGGTAGGCCAGAGTATCTTTATCTTTGCTTTGCCGCCGATGCTTAGATTATTAGCTACCGGTTGTATTCCAGGGCCCTTTTCACTTAGCCATCTGTCGAGAAATTCTGCTGTGCCCCACTCATCTGTTGTTATTTCCATAAGAAATGCCTTATTGGAATAAACACCGCCGACTTTGCAGTGTTCGACAATCTCGGGTATCCCGTTAATGTGGTCCACATCATTATGGCTTATGATAATCGAGTCGATTCTTTTTATTCCCTTATAGTCTAAGAATGGTGCTGCGATGCGCCTTCCGATGTCACTTTTATGAAGCGACCCCGCATCAAATAATACATTGGCTTGGCCTGGCAGCTGGGCCAATATTGCCTGCCCGTGGCCGACATCCAGAAAGCTCACAACTAAATCGTCCCGATGCGTCCTTTGCCATTTTGTAACGCCTAAGAAAAGAATTATTGCCAGAGCCATCAACGTGCAGATTGCTTTTTTTATTAAAGGGCGCCGAAAGTAAAAGAAAGCGGCAAAAAGAACCAGGCAGTAATACAAAATTATTGTCACCAGTGACACGTGACCAATAAGTATCTGTGAAATGTCCAGATGTGCCAGCAGCTCAACAATGCAAATAAGGGCATCGCTTAATCGCGTTACTATTACGCCCAACACCCATGCCACACTCGGCAGCAGGAAGGACAGGATTATTTTCAAATATCCGATAGTCAAAATCAAGGCAACGAATGGAAAAACAACGACCGTCCAGAGACTCGTAAAGGGACTAATCGTAGAAAAGTGATACAGCAAAATGCCGGCACCACCCAGCCAGGCAGCAAGACCTACGGAAAACATTCCCAATAAATAATACGGCCAAGGCGTCGCGATTATCGGGAAGAACAGTTTTGTCTTTGGAATTTTCTTGAACCACAATCGCTCTGTTATTTTTTCATATATAAAAAAGTGGATGCGGTCTGTAAAAAGTATAATCCCAAGCACGGATGCAAATGACAACTGCCAGCCGGCCTCGAATAAATTTGTCGGCCTCATCAGCAAAAGAATTATTGCCGCCAATGATAATGCATTGACGGGATTGGAGCGCCGGCGAAAAAAGAATGATGCGCAGAAAACAAAACCTATAATAGCGGCTCTCACCGTCGGCGCCCTCGGCGGCACAATCAACAAAAAGATACATATTGCAATAATGCAAACCGCCGCTCGTGCCCGCTTCATCAAACCTGCTGTTTTGCATAACCACCAGATAGTACCTATCAAGATACCCAGATGCATTCCGGATAGGCTGATAAAGTGAAGCAGACCCGTCTTGCGAAATGCCCGGTAAGTGTTACTATCGATATTTCCTCTGTATCCCAACAGCAGCGCCTGCAGCAAACCCCGATTTCTGTTTTCCGGCGATAGGTCGCCGAGTAATGCCTGAGTGGCTGTTTCTCTTAGATTCCTTTTTATTTTCCTGAAGATACTCTCGGACCTCTCTTTCAGCAATTCAATGCCGTCTCGCGACTTAATAGACGCCGCGATGAAGACATTTTTCCGAGCCAGGTATTTTGCTATATCGAATTGACCCGGGTTAGTGGCTTGTTTGAATCTATCCAGCCAGCAGTATGCCTGTATGTAATCGCCTGCTTGCAAGTCCAATACCGGCCCACTGACCTGCGCTCGCACAGTCCCGCTGACCTTTGCCCAGCCGTCAACGGCTTTTATCTCCTCCATCTTCAGATAAAAACTGCTGCTCGGGTCTGAGTGCGTAAATCTTGAAAATTTCCACTGCTCGTTTTTCTGAACATAAGGCTCAGTGATAATTACTCCACGAATAGTCGCCAGCTTTCTCTCATCGCCCACAAATTTGCAAATATCGTTGGTTTTCGGCTGATAAAAAGAGATGAGTCGAATCGCTCCCAGACATACAAAACAGAACAGAGCAGCATAAGCAATTATAAAGGGGCGATTTTTATCTTTTACGAGATATATAGGAACCGTTGCTGCCGTGCAAAGTGCGAGCAAAACAAACCAAAAACCAATTGATAAGGTTAATGCACTTTGCACTAAGATTCCTGCTATCAGACCTGCAACAACGAACAGCAGGGGGGATGTGCTTATGATTTGCTTATGAATATAAGCGGGGCCCCACGCTAATTGCTTATCAATCAGGGCTAATTTCCGCTGTATGTCATCCATGGCAAAACAGACTACAGATTCAAGACGCAGGACTCAAGACTAATTTTGAGGCCCAAAATGGGCGAATCTTGACATTCTCTGAAGGATAGACTAATTTTATCAAAAATGAATGCTGACCTCGTAGATTCAGCGGGTCGAGCAAGACGTTGGGCTCAAAAAAGTAAAAAAGCTCTTGACAAATATGTATATATTATACATAATAATACATATATTTACACATATTTTAAGGAATTGATAATGAGAACCACATTAAATATCGATGATAAATTGATAGGTAAAGCGTCAAAATTAACCGGAGTTAAGGAAAAGACTTCTTTAGTCAGGCTTGGCTTACAGGCCTTAATCGCTCTTGAGAGCAGCAAAAGGCTTGCCCTATTGGGCGGAACTGAAAAGAAATTAAAACCCATACCCCGAAGAAGAAGGCCAGGTAGATAATATGGTTCTCGTTGATAGTTCTGTGTGGGTTTCACACTTGCGTGCCGGCAATTCTGACCTTGAGATTCTACTAAATGATGGAAGAGTTGTTTGCCATCCGTTTATCATTGGTGAGCTGGCCTGCGGAAATCTTAAGAATCGGACTGAGATACTTTCCCTGCTGCACTCTCTTCCTATGGCAAAACAAGCGGAACATGAGGAGGTTTTGCAATTTATTGAAAGTAATCGGCTTATGGGCGGAGGAATCGGCTATGTTGACGCTCACCTGCTTGCCTCTGCGGTCCTGACGGCAATCCCATTTTGGACACTCGATAAAAAGCTGCAGCAGGTGTCCTTAAAGTTAGGTGTCAGCCTGCAATAACATCCACAGCAAAACAGACTACAGACTCAAGACCCAGGACTCAAGAGCAATTTAGCCACAGATTTCAAAGATGAACACTGATTAAAATTAGCCGCAAAAAGGCACAAAAGGAAATTAGCCACGGAGATTTGCCCTTATGTCATTACCGCGCAAGCGAAAATCCAGCCTCTTTTTTGCTTGAGCCACGGTAACAACAAGTTATAATTTTAGCATATTAGTCTTGTTGTGTTCATTTGCGGTGGTGATAAAATGGTTGATGAAAACATCGAAGACCAATTAGTTACAGTACCTAAGCTTGCGAGACTGTTAGCAAAAGACCGTTCATTTGTATCCAAAATAGGATTAGATGAATGTCCGCCTGATATGTTAGTTCCGGCTCTCGAACGAATCTTTGGTTTTATTTTGGGAATGTATGAAAATGCAAAGGACATATTTACAAGTAATAAAAATCTGACTTTAGACGAGAAATTCGTAAGATTGATATATTCTCGTCTTATGCTCATGTCATGGTGGGCCGAAAAACCAGCAGATGCGCCGGTTCATTCGAAAGAGACCTATGAATATATTAAATGGCACAGAGACCGTTCTAAAAGTAAATGGGGTAATATGTCCGTGTATGCAAAGTTTTTTGAGGTTTGCGTGTATGTCTTATTTGAAGAGAATATTTCCGTCATGAGAATGGTCGATGAGCACAAATGGGATACTGGAGCGGATAGCAGGCTCGTTACCCGTCCGGCTCTGTTTGTTGCCTGTGAAGGTGTTTTCTCGCACGTGAATTGGGAGCTTGACGGCGTTGGAGACACAGCATCTGACATATCATCTTTGAAGGGGGTTCAAAAATGGAAAAGTAAAAATACAACGGATGATTGGCTTATAAAACCCGAGCTCGCATTTATATATATGATACATAAAAGGATGATAAGGGATAACCGTAAACACACAAATAAACTTTGGTCAACTAACCCAGAAGAGGACTTCTGGATTAATTTTATAGTTATAACCTGGTATACAACATGGAACAACAAATCACAGGTTGAGGTAAATCTGAGTGAGATATTGAGATTGTACTTGCGTATATATCGTGAAGATATAAAGCCAGAAATGACTGCCGAAGAAGAGCCGGAGTTTTTAGATCTACTGAAAGAAACATTGTATAAAGCATCGCAGGCCTTTGAACCTCCAGTGGATGTGGCTTGGCTCAAGACGAACCCGAGCTGGCGATTGGCGCAACTTGTTTTCGGCAAAGATGCTACTTTAGTAGATACAGATACTCCAGTAATAAAACAGGTAGGTGTCGGCCTCACTATGATTAGTGTAATGAATTCTTTAGCTGGAACGATACCTTTCAAGTTGGTTAAAGATATCTGAGCAAAGAATAATAAAAAATTATTTTGTGTAAATTTTAGTTATAGGGAGAATAGTTATGTCAACTTTTTACCTCAAATTATTAGAGATCCCGGGTAATCACAAGCCGGAAAAGGGCCTTCCGGATACTGCAAGGGCATATATTGCCATAAAAGCGAGCTCTATAGAAAAAGTAGATGAAGTGGAATTGACTATTTCAGAAGAATGCCGCACATCGGAAGAAGTTGAGGAAGCGGCAGACTTGCTTATTGAGGAATTGAGAACAATAAAGAAGCGGGCATCGAAGTTTTTCAAAAAAGAAGAAGAGAACAGACTAAAGATGTCAGATAAATCTTCAAAACATTAAAAACCAAAAGTACAAAGAGTGTTTTCTGTTTGTTCTCTGTGCTCTTTTTTGCAAAAAGAAATGGAGAAGAATAGATACTTTAACAAGTGCGTGTGTACGGAATGATGAACTTAGTTTAAATGCGAAATAGGAAATAAGAGAGTTTTCAAATGTGTACATTTGAACAGAATTTTAAGCGGGCGATTGAAGACCTGTGCAAAGACCGCAACTATCATGTCGATTATATCCCACCCCAGGTCTGCATTATAGCCCGTATACGAGGTGGGAGCAGTGGACGCAAGGTTGAAGTGGTTCTAACAGGGAAAGAATATCTCGTCAGAGTTCCAGAAACGGCTATTAAAAAATCCTTCGCGAAAAATGAACTCGACTTTGTTATTGACTGTATCAGAGATATTTTAGAGGAATAAAAGGTATTAGCAGCCTTCCTTTTATCTTTTCTCTGCGTCCTTCTGTGCCTTCTGTAAAAGAATAAGATTCTTCGCTGCGCTCAGAATGACAAACGGAATTATTTCTGGTTCCCCACCTTCTCGTGGACAAGTATTTCCTTGCCGTTCATATATGGCCGAAGGACTTTTGGTATTGTTATTGAGCCGTCCGCATTTTGGTAGAGCTCCAGAATAGGTATCAGTATCCGAGGGCTTGCAATTACGGTGTTGTTCAGGGTGTGGCAAAACACGTTTTTCTTTGTCTTAGGGTCTTTATACCGAAGGTTTAATCTTCTTGCCTGAAACTCATAAAATTTACTTGCGCTGTGCGTCTCGCAGTAATTGCCTCGCGATGGCATCCATGCTTCTATATCGAATTTTTTCACCTGGCCTCGACCCAAGTCGCCGGTGCAGACGTTTGCAACACGGTAGGGCAGCTCCAGCGCCTGCATTACAGCCTCGGCGTTGGCCAGAATCTGCTCGTGGAACTTGTTGCTTTCCTCGACACTGTTTTCACAGATAACCACCTGCTCGATCTTGTCAAACTGATGGATTCTGTAAAGCCCATAGGTATCTTTGCCCGCCGCTCCTGCCTCACGTCTAAAGCAGCTTGATAATGCCACATATTTTAGCGGCAGCTCCTCAGCCTTTAATATCTCCCCCATCCGGTAAGCCGTCAATGGCACCTCAGCAGTCCCTGCCAGGTTGAGCTGGTCTTTTTCCATTTGGTATGTCTGGTCCTCGGAGCCGGGGAAAAAGCCGGTGCCCGTCATCGTCTCATCCTTCATAAGGACCGGCACCGAGAACGGGACATATCCTTTACCAACCATAAAGTCCATTGCGAACCGCAGAACGGCCCAGTGCAGCAGTGCACCATCACCCTTTAAGATATAGTTTCTGGTACCCGCTAATTTGACGCCCCGCTCGATATCTATAATGCCAAGAGCCGTACCTAATTGCACATGGTCTTTCGGCTCGAAATCGAACTGCCGAACTTTGCCCTCTCTTCGTATTTCAACATTTTCCGTATCGTCTTTACCTAACGGCACATCTTCGTCGGTTGGCTGAGGCACAAGCAGCATCAATTCATCAAATTCAGGTTGATGCTTATTAATTTGGCGCTGATATTCTGCTTCTTTTTGTTTTAATTTTGTTAGTTCTTCAAGCGCATCAGTTTTTTCGTTTTCCGATAAATTTGGAATTGATTTGCCAATCCGATTTTTTTTAGTAATAACACTTTGCAAAAAGGCCTTGCTTCCTCGTAATGCATCATAGAGGTCTACCAATCGGTCGATATCCACCTTGAATCCTTTTGTTTCGCAGGCATCCTTAAACTTCTGTGGATTCTCGCGTATTTGTTTGATGTCTATCATAGTTCGTATTGCGTCGTGCGTATTGCGATTAGTTTTTTATTTTTTGATTTTATTCGTATCTTTTGATGATGACAACATTATTCTGTCCGCCGAATCCGAAAGACTCGTTCATCGCGATGTCAACCTGACATTTTCGCGCCTTATTCGGCACATAATCGAGGTCAAGGTCAGGGTCAGGGTCGTTTAGATTCATCGTTGGCGGAACGATATTGTCCCGAATTGCCAGAACGCAGGTAATCAGTTCGGCCGCACCCGTTGCTCCAATCAAGTGTCCGAACATACTTTTAACACTGCTGACAGGAATATTTTTCGCCTCTTCCTTAAAGACCGCCTTGATTGCCCTGGTTTCTATCGAGTCATTCTCCATTGTGCTCGTGCCGTGTGCGTTTATGTGATCGATGTCTTTATAGCTGATGCCTGCGTCGGCAAGTGCCGCATTTATTGCCTGGATTGCACCTCTGCCTTCCTCGTGCATATCGGTAACTCTGAACGCATCGGCACTGCTGCCGTAGCCTTTTATCTCAGCTAAAATTTCCACCCCTCTTTTTTTTGCCGAGCTTAAGCTTTCGAAAATTAACATTGCCGCCCCTTCGCCGAGGATAAAGCCGTCTCTGCTTGCTGAGAACGGCCTTGATGCCGTCTCCGGACTTTCGTTTCTTGTCGAAAGGGCGGTGAGACGATTGAAGCCCGTAAGACCTAATGGATGTATCATCGAGTGCGCACCACCTGCAATCATTATATCAGCATCGCCTCTACGGATTGTCATCATCGCTTCGCCTGCGGCTTGAGTGCTCGCTGCGCAGGCGGTAAGACAGCTTCTTGTCGGCCCGCGAGATCCGGTAAGCATTGCGATATGGGCAGCCGGCATATTCGGCTCCTGCTCAAGCTCATGCATTGGCTTCATACAGCCAAAAGCAACTTTTGCCCATTGTCCCCAATCCATTTCGTTTTTCTCTGAATTCCACCCCTCGACTAACGCAGCGAAAAATACATCATTATCAACAGAGCCTTCACCCGCCCCCAGGTAAATACCTAACCTGCTGCGCTCTACCCCGTCGGCCGGCTCGTCCGTTTCAATATCAATCCCCGCCTGTCTGCAAGCCTGAGCTGCCGCTCCGATAGCAAACCCGGAGCCTCGGTTGCCGTGTTTGTGCAGCTCCGGACGCTTTGTATATTTTGCAAAGTCATAATCTTTGACTTCGGCATCGAAAGTGCTGGGGAATGTCGAAGCATCGAAGATGGTCGTTTTGGCCATTCCGCTTTTGCCCGCTAACATGCCTGCCCACACTGTCTCCACATCGTGCCCCAGAGGACAGACAATACCCATCCCGGTTATTACCACACGCTCAGCCATTATTCATTAGAACCTCGAAAGATAACATTATTTGAATAATGAATACTGAACAAGGAATGCCGAATATCGAGGTGAAATACAGTTGATTTTTTCATTTCTCCGGACCTTTATTTTTCCTGGCTGTTTTTGCACTTGTAACAAAAATCGAAATTAATTCGTTACATTCGACTATTAGCGCATGCAATTTATTGCTGCTGTCTGCAAATAACTTTTTTCGCTGTATAATATTCAGCCAAACGTTAGTTTCACGTAACTCCTTAAGGACTATCTTTATTTTATGGATAAAATCATTACGGGATTCAGCACTTTGTGCCTCACCGTAATTGGGTGCCGGGGATGTTCCGCAACGAACCAACTGTCCCGCTATATGATTTCCGGCTCGCGTATTAGGTAAAGCCTCAACCACGTTAATAATACGCACCGCGATGTCAATCAAACGGTCCTCAAGATCGTATTTCCCGTGCTTGTTTTTGCTTGTTTTGTCGTTTCCCTTCATAATTCGACATTCCTTGTTCGATATTCGATATTCATTTGGGTTTCCCTAACACCACCGCGGCCGTTTGTCCGCCGTATGTATAGCTGCAGCACAATGCGTAATTGATATTCGCTTCTTGTGCCTGCTTTATAATATTCAGATTGCAGCCATCTGCTTTCCTGTCGCAATTTTTCGCAGCGGGTATCTTGCCATTTGTCATTGCACAGACTGCCACGATAACATCGAGCGCACCGCTTGCTGCCCCGGTGTTACTGAGCATACTCTTGGTCGGCCAGACGGGCGTTTCCGCTGCTGCTCCGTCAAGAGCTGCCTCAATCGCAGTTGCCTCGGCCAGGTCGTCGTCTGCTTGCCCTGTGCCGTGCGGGATAATGAGGTCCAAATCCTCCGGCCCTATCTGTGCATCCGCCAATGCTTTTTCTATTGCTATTTGTGTACCCTTGCCGCCCGGTTCGAGACGTTCGTACGACGGATTAATATTGTTGCTTGCTCCGACACCAGCTACCTCAGCGTAAATTTTTGCACCTCTCCTCTCGGCGTTTTCTATGTTTTCCAAAACGACCATCCCTGCCCCTTCACCGAAAACCGAACCTCCTGCGTCGGCATCGAAGGGCCTGCACGCGGCAGCCGGGTCGTTTTCGTTTTCGCTTATTGTTCTTTTAAGCAGACATTGGCGAATCATAATTATCGGATTGACCTTTGCTTCAGCCCCTCCCGCCAGGGCGATGTCACTGGCGCCGCGAGCGATAATCCGAGCCGCTTCGCCTATGGCTAAATGCGCAGCCGCTTCAGCGCATGTGATAGTGTTACTCGGCCCCTGAATGTCGTGAATAATACCTACATGGCAGGCGAGCATATTCGGCAGATATTTCAGCAGCCATAAAGGCGTTACCAGCTCGAGGCCGTCTTTACCCCATTTCTGAATGTCAAACTTACCAGCCGTAACGCTTGCTGCCACCGCAGGAGCCAGCTCAACCAGATCGCAGCTTATAAGACCCGCGCCCAGATTAATCGCCACACGCATCGGGTCGATATTGACCCTTTCCGGGTCGATACCCTTTGTAACAAGTCCGCTGCCGGTCAGAGCTTCATTTGCCGCAATAATCGCCAGCTCGATATCGCGGGACATCAGTTTAACACTTTTGCGGCGGCTCTTTGGTACATAGTGTTGTATTTTATAACCTGGGACCTCGCCGGCCAATTTGCAGCTAAATCCCACAGGGTCAAATGCTGTAATTTTACCTATCCCGCATTTACCGGCACAAAGCCCCTCCCACATATCGCTGACGGTCAAGCCAAGGAGGGTTATCGCGCCAAGGCCGGTTATTACCACCCGAGCCGAATTCATCAGTCTTGCTCCGATTTTGGTGCACTTGAACTGGAACTGCCCGGAAGCACATCATGCATAAGCAATTCGAACGTCTCGGTGAATACGAAGTTCTCCTTTGGGAATTTCTTACCTCCCAGGTTCTGGTCTATATGGCTGAACATCAAATCTATCTCTGCAATTAACTTTTCGCCCAATGTTATCTTACCGCTTGTGCTTGCCGCTTCAGGGGCGATGGATTCAATTTGTGCATCTAATTTTAGTGTGTCGCCCGGCTTTACGTAGTCATAGAAGACGGCTTTTTTCACCTTTGCGAGGATGACCTTTTCCTGAAAATTCTTTGCCTCGCCGACCAGTATCCCTGATGTTTGGGCCATTGCTTCAATCATTAGACTTTCCGGCATGACGGGAAAACCGGGAAAGTGGTCGTGCAGATGCTCTTCGGCAAGCGTTACATTCTTGACCGCAACAGCACGTTCGCCGCTGTGAAACTCAACAAATTTATCTATCCAAATCCAACGCATTCCCTGCCCGTATTAAAACTATCGGCAGGCTTGCCAAAGGTCAACCTGCCGATTGCATCCCCAGGGTAGTGTCAATATTATGCAGCGCTTAACTTACTGCCAATGTAGCTTACAATTGTTCCCACAGTGAACAAATCACCTAATTTATTGATGTCGGGGTCTTTGGCAAATGCGCCAAGTTCGATGTACGGCATTTTGTTTTTCAGTTCGGCCAATCCTGTTTCGGTCAATTTACCGTTATTGATAAATTCGGGACTATTCATCAGACTCTCTGCTGGAAATAATTCTTCCCGCGGGATTTTCATTTTGAACGCCTTTTCCAATCGAAACACTATGTCCAGAAAGTCAATGCTTTCAGCCCCCAAATCTCCCATCAACGTTGCTTCAGCCTTGACCTCATCGTCGTCGACTCCCAGTGCATCGACGAGAACTTCCTGAACTTCTCCAAATATCTCATCCCGACTCATTGCCATGTTTTTTACCTCCGGTACCGTTACTTGTTGTAATAATCATTTTTTTTACAATCTGATTTTAATTCTTATGTTTTAATTAAATTTTTTCTGTGTTCTCTGTGGTTAATTTTTACGTCTTCAGCAGCTTCCATCGCCGCCTCATATTTTCGATAACTTTGTCGTCCACCACCGCCATTGACGGATTTTCATCGGCCAGGTTAAAGTGCCTCAGGCCGAACTTTGCCTCGACGATTCGTTCCTCTTCTGACACGCCGATGCCGGTAAAGCTGCTTACCTTTTCCTCGATTTTCCTGGCCTCAACTGTATATTCTATCTGACCGCCCGGCGCCAGAAAGCTTTTATATTTTACATTTCTTGCTTCTGCAAGCAATATCATACTGTGTGCAAAATTTTCCGCCTCCCGCACGAGCCACGAGGCCGATTCAATCAATCCCTCTAAGAGCAGCACGCCCGGCAGTACCGGAAACGTGGGAAAATGGTCCGCCAGGTATTCTTCAGCCAAGGAAACGTTCTTTACGGCCTTTATTTCCTTGCCGCTTTCCAACGAAATAATCTTGTCAATTAGTATAAATTTCATAGTTTCGGCCATTGTAATGATACACAACCATTTTTCCAGCCTTTTTTCGGTTTTTTGATACATTTTGCCACAGGAGCTCCAGAGAATCCGAAGACATTGTAATAATCAAAAATGTTAAAAGAATAGCACCGAGCCAGAACAATATAATCGCAAGAAGTTTGCGCTTGACGAAATCGAGAGTTTGTTTATAATTCGCAAAGAGGAAAAAACTAAATGCGAAACTATTGATGTGGAGTGAACAAATGGTTTGCAAGAGAAACAGTCTTTGGGTTTTTAGCTTAATCACCAGTATTGTTATCCTTTGCCCGTTTTATGGCCCTTCGGCAAAAGGTGGTGTAAATCTTGTCGAATTGGAAAAAATGGTAAGACCGGCGGTAGTCACAATAGAAACTTACGATAAAAAAGGCAAATCGTTGGGAAGTAGCAGCGGTTTTTTTATCAATAAACAAGGCCATCTGATCACTAACTACCATGTTCTAAAAGGTGCATACAGAGCCATGGTCAAAACTTTTGACGGCAAAGAGTACTCTGTTAAGTTGGTGCTGGCCGAGAGTGAAACAACTGACCTCATAAAGGTATCAGTTGATATAGCCGAACAAATGGTGAAATTTATAGAGGTTTCTCAGAATATGCCTGACGTGGGTGAGCGTGTTATACTGGTTGGCAGTCCTTTGGGCTTGGAACAAACTGTAAGTGAGGGTGTTATTTCAGGTATTCGGGACATACCAACAATAGGAAAAATTTTTCAAATATCTGCACCCCTTCATCCAGGCACAAGCGGCGGTCCTGTTCTCAATGTGAAGGGACAAGTTATCGGCATCATAACTTTTGGCACGTGGGATGCGGAGCAAAATATGGGCTTTGCTGTCTGTGGAGAACAGCTTTCGACACTCAAGTTAGCAAAAAACAAAAAGTCGCTCGCAGAATGGACATCGAGCGTTCCTGAAAGAGAGATAGATGTGTGGAATTTGTATCTCAAAGGGCTAATGTTTGTTTGGGCTGGCGATTATGAAAAATCGCTCGATTGCGTACAAAAAGTTATAGATGCTAATTTATTTTCTGCAGAGGCGTGGTTTTCTGCAGGTTGCATTTACAGCAAGCTTGGCCGACACCAGGAAGAAATACAAGCCTACAAGCAAACCATCCGCATTAGGCCGGTTAAACTTCATGACCATTTAATCTTGGCTCGTGCCTACTTTTACTTGGGCATGACCTACGACGAACTCGGTCGCCACCTTGATGCGATGGAAGCCTACAAACAGCTTATTCGCATTAATCCCGATTTTGCAGATGCTCACTATAATTTGGGGAATACCTATTCCAACCTTGGCCGCTATAGTGAGGCGGTAGAAGCCTATACGGAGGCAATTCGCCTAAGGCCCGACCATGCCGAAGCATACTATAACCTTGGGCTAGCCCACAGCAAATTCGGAAGATACCAAGAAGAGATAGAAGCCTATAAGCAGGCTATTCGCATCAAGCCTAATTACGCAAAGGCATACTACAACTTGGGAGTCTCATTCGATGGACTTTGCCGATACCAAGACGCGATAGAAGCTTTCAAACAGGCGATACGGATAAAGCCTGATTATGTAGACGCGCAGTGCTACCTTGGGGCAGCGTATGGCAAACTCGGCCGCCACAGAGAAGCGACAGAAGCCTTCAAGCAGGCTATTAGGATCGACCCTGACTGCGCAAAGGCTCACTTTAACCTTGGATTAACCTATTTGCTCGTTGGCGATAAAAGCTCTGCTCGTGAGGAGTACAGGATACTGAAAGATTTAGACAAAGATTTGGCCAATGAGATTTTTGATCTTATTTACAAATAGTTTTGTAGTATGGTTTCTATCAAAATAGATGGTTTCGTTTTCGTGAATTAGTAGTAGGTTGATAAAAATGTCCGACCAACAGATGGGCAAAAAAGAGGAGGAGCGGATTGGTTTAGATTATTTTATTGACGCATATAAGTTGGTGACAGGCGAGCAGCTTACTGAACTTGGTTCATTCGAGTCTCCCGATTTCATTTGCGCTCGCGCGACCGGGCAGCAAATCGGCGTTGAACTCACCGAAGTGAGGAGGGGCCTATGGGAGGCCCTTTGGGATCGAATTCTTGATCGTAAATATGAGGCGGATGCACAAGATACTCTGGATAGGATTTTTGCGTTGATAGAAAAAAAGGACAAAACGCGTTCCACAAATTACGGTAACTGGGCAGATAAGACGATTCTGGTGCTTCAGCTACGCGACTGTTCGGTCTGGTCTTTGCGGCCATTTCTTGATGATATTCGAGAGGATTTTTCTGGCTATGGCTTTGTCGAAATTTGGCTTGCTGATTATACAGAGATTGAAGCGTACGGAGATGTTGAGTTGTTCGGACTGGTTCCATCTAAGTGGTGGGGCTACCATCGGCGGGAGAATCCTTACCGAAAACCCTATGGATAAGCACCAATATTTGAACTTGCGGCCTTTTTTTGTTGGCCGGGGAAGGTTAGAAAGCGTCGCCGTTCCGGCGACGGCTAAACCAATCTACGGTAAAAGGTCGCCGTTCCGGCGACGGCTAAACCAATCTACGGTAAAAGGTCGCCGTTCCGGCGACGGCTAAACCAATCTACGGTAAAAG
>DUZJ01000047.1 GCA_013349615.1 Planctomycetota bacterium
AGTAAGCGATGATGGCTCCATCTATCTAAGGGCTGAACGCAGTGGGACCGGCAGCGACAGAATTTATTCTATAACCTATCAGGCCGTGGACGATTGCGGCAATGCTGCTGTTCGCAGCGCAACCGTTACCGTTCCACACGACCAGCGTTAGCGCCGAAGACAATAGTGGAATTCAAAACGAAAGGGCTGCAAGCGAATTGCTCGCGGCCCTTCATATTTTCCTATTCCCGTGCAAATCTACTGCTTCTTCTTTATCAGGGCGACCCAGTCTTTAGTGGTATCCTGCGGCGGATGGCCGATGGCAACTGAACCGGGGCCGGCAACTGCCGCGACCGTGCCTGTCCGCAGCGGACCACCCATACGTGGATTATACCAGCGTACTGAGAAGGTCGCCGAGCGGTTGCCCACATCGAGGTACGTAGTGCCGCCGGCCGGCAGATATATAGCGTAAACTTCGCCGCGTTTCGCGAAGCAGTAGTCGTTCCTGGCCGTGGTTAGCTTGTCGTTGTGGCTCATTTCGGTAAAGGGCAGATGCTGGTGGAAAAACTCCAATGCGTAGCCGGTCAGCTCCCATATATGCTCCCGGCTGCGCCAATCTTCACAATTCAGGTCGTTGTGGGCGAACTTGTATCCGAAGTACCATTCGACGCCTGCACCGCCGGCCATCAGGTGTCCCCACAAATGTTTCTTCCGGACTTCGTCGTGCCAATAGTCATCTTTGTCCGGCTTGACACCGGTGTGGGCGGGGCCGATTTCGTCCAGGCTAACGAACCACCGTCGGCCGACAGAGGTCGAGCGGTCGAGCCATTTTACCGTCTGGGCGTGCGTATCGTTTGTCTGAAGCGATGGTCCGTCAAAGTATTCGTAGCCCAACAATGGACTGTAAAACTCCTCATATTTGCCGGGGTAGGTATGCATAACGACTGGGTGCTCGTAAGGGTCAACCTCTTTAATATAGCGGCTGAACGCCTTTCGCTGCGAGGTCGTGTTCGTATTTTCCTCGCCGAGGTTCCAGACCAGCGCAAGGTGATGCGCGAAGCGAGCGATTAGTTCGCGGTAGTAGAGTTTGCGCTGCCGGCCAAGCTCGCCGCCGTCGAGGCCCTGGTCGTTTTCCTGCTCCTGCGTAATGATATGGAGCATAAGGCCGAGCTTATCTGTATGGGAGAAAACAATCTCCCACTGCTCGAGTTTACTGCAGTCGAACCGGTATTTTTCGGTGGGCTTCGTCCACGGCCAGACGTCCTTACCGTCACCGCCGTCAATGTTATAGGGAATAAAATAAACGCTGTTCATACCCTTGCTCGCAAGGTAGTTCAAGGCACCAATCATGCCCTTACCTTTGCCGTTTTTCCACGTTGGGTCGCCGGCATGCCAGTCCCGCACGTGCGGCCCATACCGGTGCAGGAATTCTTTGCCCGCTGCTTCTCCTTTGCGTTTCAGCTCGCCGGTGTCGAACGTGCCGTCAAAGTCAGCGTAAGCCAAAAAGTTCTCTGGGCTGTCTGCTCCGCCTTTAAGAAAATACTCACCGGTTTCCGCAAATCGCAGATACCGTTTGCCGACGTACTTAAGCAGACCCTTTGCCCGGTGGTCTCGTCCGGTTTTGTCGGTTGGTCCTACCATAAACTTTCCAGTGACGCCGTCGAAGGGCGTAGTCCTGCCGGCTGCCGGTTCGGAGCTTAGTGCAATATCGCGACCGGTGCGAAAAGAGCTCCGGAAGGACCATTTGCCCTCTTCATCGGGCACAAAGTGTACCCGCCATTTATTACCTGATGTCGCCCCGCTTTCCGCGGCCATGCCCTCAGCCGCATAATAGCCGGGCACAACGTACCGCTTGTTCCCCTTAGTGAAGGTGACATTCAGCCGATAGTCGAGAAAAGGATTTGGCTCAGTATCTTCACTGGTTTGCGGACCATCGAAGGTAAGCGTTAATTTGTGCCACTTCTTGAGATTCCCCGACAAAACGGCCCTTTTCACTGCACCGACAACGGCACTCTCTGCGGCGAGTACGAAGCAAATCGCACACAATAAAGTTGATTTATGATGGTTCATTTCCTACTCCTTAAACAGATATTACTGAATTGTCATAAGTACCTTATAACACAAACATAAATGTTTGCAACACATTTTTTCATGACGCGTCAGGCGCACAAAAAAGGCCGAGCAAAAAAGCCCGGCCTGTTGGTCTTTTTGGTAGCTTGCTATTGACTTAGTCGGTTGCGTATTTGCCTGGCTAATTGCAGAACGCTTTCATAAGTTATATCCTCCGGAGCTTTTCCATCATCGCTAAGTTCGGCCATTGCGCCCCGAACCCAGATGTTAAAATCGTAGCTTGATTCAATAGCCAAATCGTGGAACAGATTTCCGGGCCGGGTGCCAAACCTACTCATATCAACCTCATATTTCACACTTAAATCGTACCCAAGCAGCGAGCTGCGTGCAGGCGGTTCACTGTCCGGCACATAAAGGCTCCACTCGTAGAAATTCCCATCCTTTTGCGTGTAAGTAAGATGACATCCGACATAACTTACGCCCAGTTCCAATGGAATTGACGTGAGACCTTCAATTTTAGCTGCCAACTCAGGTAACCTTCCGCCTATAGCAAGATTCTCGAACAAATCAGCTTGTGAACTGCGGTTCTTCTCCGGACAACTCCAGGCCGCTATCACACTGCCGTCATTAAGCGTAAAGCTTATGTGAACATGTAATTCATAATCTTTGATCATGGCTCTTGGGCGAGCCATCCCCAGCGCGCTAGTATGAGCCGTTTCTTTGGTGTTGTCTAATCTATAGCCGTCCGGGGGCTCAGTATCAAATATCCCCGCCGGCGGAACAACGTCAAGCTCGATAGTGTGAAAGTCTAATCCGAGCATCCAATTCGGGTCATCTTTCTGTCTCTTTTGCCAGAAAAGTACCCGGCCTATGTCGCCCGAATCGGGGGCCAGCCAGGTTTTTATTTTGGTGCCTCGACCGTCGGATAAGTAAAATTCATTCTCCCAGATGTCGAACACAATTCCATCAATTTCTTCTTGCCCAACTTTTGCCGAACCTTCGATCTGATCTATCCCAAACATCTGCTCTAAAACCTTATAAGAGTGTTTGTATGTCTCAAGCCGAGCTTTGAAGGGACTAAGTCTGGTAAAAGAAATTGATTTCCAGGGATTACCCTTAACAGGACGGTGGTAAGTTTCACCCATAACATACTGGCCGTCTGAAATGGTCGTATAATACCTGGGCTCACCCGTATCTTTGTCGATTCCGCCCGGTTTGTACAATCTGTACCGACCGTTTTCAACATCGAACCAATACTCAAATTCTAATTTCGCAGGGTCCTGGCCATCTTGTCTCGGCGGGAAATACACCCACCCTTTCATATGAATGGTCTTGGCCTTCTTGATCAGCTCCGGCAAATCGGTAATTCCGTAAGCGGGTGTAGCTGATTTGTCCAGGATTGTTATTGATAGTACCGCGGCAGCAATTATCACCGCCGCAGCGGCTAATTTTGTGATTGGACTCTTCATAATTATTCTCCCTATTTTGAGCGGGCGTGGAGGTACTGATGGTCTCCCATCCGCCCGCGAGGTCAACATCTTAACGGCTTTCGGATGTTCCGCTTTCCACTTCTCGAAGTCCGCCTTCTTACCTTCCGAACCAATCGCTTCGGCAAGTGCTTCATCAAGCCGGTTTTTATCTTCAAACCGTTCCATAATCTTCTCCCGTGAAACCGCTGTGCCTTAAATACTTTGCAATCTTTCGTTTTGCTCGGACAAGCCGGCCGTTGACTGCCGATGGCGAAATATCAAGAACGTTGGAAATTTGTGCACGAGAAAATCCATCGTAGTAACGCATAACTATCAGTTCTCTATCGGCAGGCCTCAGTTTCCAAACAGCCTGACGAATCGCATCTTGGCGATAATCTTCGCTGTCTTGATTTCCAACACGTTCCTGAAAATTCACAGCCGAGGATTTACCTTTCGACCGAAGAACACTCCGGGCGACATTTCTACAAATACTGGCCAGCCAGGCGGCGAATTTATCATTGTGCCTCAGGGTGCCCAGCTTTTGGCAGGCTATTGCAAACGTCTCCTGTGCGGCATCGTCAGCGAGGTCCCTGTCACCGAGCACCGAGTAAGCCAACGCCACAATCGGGCTGTGATACCGCTCGTACAGAGCGCCGAAGCTTTCCAAATGGCCGTTTTGGGCTGCTTCGACCAAAAGTTCGTCGCAGCATTCTTGCGATTTTAATGTCATCTTACCCCTGCCAAATCAAACGATTCACTGATATCAGCTTCTATTATATAGTGTATTTCCACCCCCAAAATGTGCGCAGAATATTTAATTTTCAAACTTTTATTTCGTTAGCGAGTGATTTGGCAGGCCGAATCCCCTCATTGCGAGGCCTGTAAAGGCCGTGGCAATCTCAACTTCGTGATTCGATATTCCTTATTCGACACCTGTCCTGAGCGCAGTCGAAGGATTTGGTATTCCCTGCCTATTTCTTCGCCCGTTCCAGCGCTTTCTCCAGCACGCCGAAGCCGCTGCTCCATTCGTTAAGCCGCGTAATGTTCTTTTTCTTGGCAACTTCCAAAAACTGCTCGTAGGTTGTTTTGATTGAATCGGGCATCGGCCAATCCAGACCGGCCGCACGCGCCTTTTTCCGCATCTCGTCCCAACGCATCATAAAGACGTACATCACCGGAAGCTGTGCGACCTGAACGCGAAAGCGCAGCGCCGGATTGTCCTTAACAGCTTCTTCAGCGGCCTTCAGATGTCCCCACCCCTTGCTTAGCGTCTCCAACGAAAGGAATTTCGCCGTGTGCTGCGAAAAGCAGCCGAGCCATTCACCGCTCGCTTCGACTGCGTCATGCGTTACCTTCAGGTAAGCCTTAATATGTGGCCCGGCCACACCATAATAACCATCGATAAATTCATCGATCAGTTTCCCCCCATCTCTCGTCGGGTCCCAAAGCAGCTTCGCCAGCACCCACGCGCGAAGTTCCGCCATCTCCGAACCGTATGATTGATAAGCTCCCTGCTCGAAAATGCCTTTGACATTATGGTCAACGAAGAACTTGACATTCGGCCCCAGGACCCGCAGGTTCGGGTGCGGCATAACGTAATGTCTAAAATCCGTAGTATAGTCCCAGATGTACAGCCGATTGCAAACCTTCGACCAGCCGATGATGTCGTCCCGGAATTTCTTGTTGCGCTCATCGCTCAGTGGCTTACTGAAAGAACACTCGATACTGCACAGCCGCACGATAACATTATGTCGCGGTTTAACGTTCTTTGGCGGCTTGCGAGTGTATTGATACGCAAGCGTACTGATAGCTACATTAGGAAATTCCTCCTCGATATCAGCCGCCACCGCGTTGACAAAACGCAGCAGCGAACCGGCGGGGCTGCCTTCTCTTTTATCGACAGCCGCGCATTTGCTGCATTGACAGTTACCGTGCCAGTCGTTCTGTGACACCGACGCGATGGTCGCCGCAGGATTGCTGCGCAGCCGCGCTTTAAGGTTCTTGACCAGCTCTTTTCGCATTTCTTCATTGGTCAGGCACAATTGGGCACGTTCATGTTTGCGCTTGCCGTCAATTTCGCTGAACCATTCGGGATGGTCCTTGAAGTATTTGTCCGGCCGAATCAGAGGAAAGAATGTATGTACGAATCCTTGATAACTATGCTTGCCGCCGCGCTTGGCGTCCAGCCTTTCAGAGTTTCCGTTGCTCTTGTTTCGTACCGCCCAGTCCCCATCGAAGGCGTCAAACCAGAACGACTCGCGGTATTCCAACGGCGGCACATAGCGAACGTTAAGTTCCCCCACTTTAAGCGTCGGCTTCTTCGGTATCGTACTGACTTTTGATGACCACCACCGGCACCCGACATGGTCTTCTAAAAATGTATAGACAGCATAAAGAGTCCCCCGCGGCTCACCCCCGGCCAGAACCAAAGCGTTTCCCTTTGTTTGGATAACTATACCATCGTTGCCAAGTCCGTCCGTTGAAAAATCCGAATCAATCAGTTTGGCGAATTTCGGCCCTACGAAAAGCACTGGCCTGCCGTACAAAAGCGTATTTGAAATAGTAAATTTGGCGCCGGTTATCTGGTGTAGAAATTCAGCTAATTCAGCCGCCGCATGCCGCTCCGGCTCGGAACTGTCCGGCGCAACGATGATGACTGCCCGGGCCTCGCCGTCTTGTGCAATCGTCAACGCATCTACTTGCACTTCAGAGCATAGACAAAAAAACACAACAGTAACGAACAGTAATCCAATTTTGCCTTTGTGTAACAACATTACATATCCTCCTTTTAAATAGAAAAGTGTTCTTCACGGTTAATCTTCTTTGTCCCATTTTTCAGCCAGACCTTCGAGATACTTTATTATATGCTTATATTGTGGATTGTTGTAGAGATTCTCTTTTTCGTCCCCGTCCTTTTTCAAATTATACAGGGCCCCGTTTTTGTCCGCGACGCGTTCATCCATAAAATATATCAGTTTCCATTCCTTTGTTCGCACCATAACGCGCCGGCCGGTCCCTTCACGAAGTTCCTGATACATAGAGTAGCTGTGGTCAATTTCACTAAAGCAGGCCGGCCTCCATTCTCTTATCTCGCCTCGTATCAGTGGCATAAGACTTCGTCCCCTGATTGAACGCGGCACATCTATTCCGCTCAGCTCCATCAACGTCGGCACAAAATCCACCATCTCCACAGGTTCATTGATGACCTTGCCGGATGGAAGAAGCCCCGGACAGCTCATAATCAAAGGAACACACACGTTTTGCTCGTAAAAAACTCGCTTCTTCCACAGCCCGTGCTCGCCCAATTGAAATCCCTGGTCCGAATTGATGGCGATGATAGTATTATTTATCAAACCGGCTTTCTTGAGGCACTCCACTAACCTGCCGACCTGAGCATCCACTAATGACACCATCCCGTAGTATGTCCCCCTGCAAATCCCAATCTGTTCTTTGTTCAGGTCGAGTCCTCCGGCGTAAATACGAAGGTTCTCACGCTCGAAGCGAGGCTTGTTTTTCAATTCCTCTTCCGTCGGCATCGGCAGGGCGATTTTTTCGGGGTCGATAAAATACGAAGCCGGCACCCGGCAGGGGACATGAGGTGCGTGAAACGAAACACGCAGAAAGAACCGTTCCTCTCTTGCCGCCAGTTCTTTTAATGTCTCCACTCCGAGGTCGCCTAATCGCCACGTCTGCGTTTCTTCCGGAGCAAACGGTACCACTCCTCCAATCATCCAACGGTGCGTCTTGATATTAACTCGCCCGTACTTGTTTTTGCTCTTCTCGATTTTCTCTTTGGCCTCAGGCCCTTTTGGGTTGCCGAGGAAATCTATCAAAGCCCCTTTGTCGCCCTTGCTTACCCAGTCTTTTTGATAGGCATGTCGTTTCCCCACATTGACAGGATTGATTCCCACTCGTTTCCAGAGATTCAGCAGGTTGTCAACATTCGGCTTGGCTTTTTTCATATAGGCAGGCCGGACACTTGCCGGCTTACCCATAGCTGTAACGCCGAAGGTATGGGGGTAGTGCCCTGACTTCATGGACTTTCTCGATGGTACGCAAACCGGATTCTGAACGATGGCGATTGCGAAGCGAACACCCTGACCTGCGATACGGTTCATATTCGGTGTTTTTGCCCAGCTCTTACCGTAGCATCCGACGGCGTCCGCCCGGCCGTCATCCATCATAATCCACAGTATGTTCGGACGCTTCGATTTTCTCCTTCCGATTGCATAAAGTCCCGTGCTTCCTATTAAACTCACGCCTATCCCTGTCTTGATAAATTCTCTTCGATTTATCTCTTTCATAATAAAGCAGACCTCACTAATTTGTTTTTTTCAAATCAATAGAATCATTACATAAAAATTACACCGTTACGAGGGTCGTTTTTGGAAGGCGACTTTCCATCTGACCCTGCGGTTATCAGGGCTCTTTATAGTAACACGAATTGTCTGGTCATCCTGCTGTATGCCGGCAGTCACTCCCGCTCTGCGGTCGGCCTCGGATATATTTACACGCAATGCTTGCCATACACGCGTCGGCGCGAAGATGCGAATTTCATAAGGGTCGGCGCCTACAACTTTGGATTTTCCCGAAAGTGTATTGGCTCGGCCGTTCCATTCTTCCTCAATCACGTCCACGATGCCCTGCGTAATATGCCGTGATGTTCCGACAAGCACGGGTCGTTCGAGAAGCGGGCGGATGGCGATGACTTTGCAGCAGCTCGGTCGCAGTTCCGCTTTCAGCGCACCGCTGAAAGGTGGGACGAACTTATTGGCCCAATAATCGAAGCCGACATAAGTTCCGTTCCCCTCGCTGGGAAGGTCCAGCTTGTCCGGTTCAATCTCAACCGTGTTGGAATTTTTATCGTCCCAATTAAACATGCCGACGATGTCTTTTCTTTGTCCCCCGGCCCCGCTTGTCAGGTGCCAGACCTGTGGAAGCGTATTTGCGAACAGGTCCATCGGCCGACCACACAAGCCGTGGTTTGGCATCGAACGTTTGACCACGTCGAGCTTATCTGCGGGCAACCCCGGCAGCCATTCGCTGGCTATGTTCAGTTGTCCGCTTATGGCAACCCAGGAACCCCAGGCACGCGCCTGGTCGAGCGTCAGTGGGTCGCGCAGCATCAGGCAGTCGGGGTCGTTGTGCCACACCCGGTTGTGCAGGAAGTACAGCCGTGTGCCCATACTTGCGCCTTTCAGGATTCCGCCCCACCTCGCTCCAATATCGCTTCCGACCCGCATCGCGTCAACCAGGCCGATAGAGCCGCCGAGCGTCCGCATGTTCTGGGCGATGTTGCAGCCGAGGATATAGACATCATCGCCGGATGCCTCGCGAACGAGCTTCAGACCGTCGCGATATGCCTCAACGTTGGTCTTGGCCGGATTATGAAAAACCGCGTCTCCGAGATTGTCATCGCGATAATCCGGGTTCGGATATAATATCTTCACAGCCATTCCGCTCCAGAGCCCGTCGATTTTGATATACTTGTATCCCCACTGGCGCGTTATCCGCCGGATGACCGTGTCTAAGAACTTCCGTGCCTCGGGATGGGTCATGTCCAGGCAGTCTCCACCCCAGCGCACCGAGTAAATCTGGCCGTCCTCTTTATGAACAAACCAGTCCTGGTGGTCTTTGAAAACAGGCCGTTTATAGTCCCACCCGAACGGCGTAAACCATATACCCGCCGTCAGACCGGCGCTTGTTATCTTTTCTGCAGTCGGTTTCATACCGTTTGGATAAGGCCCTTTCGAATTATAGCTCGTATAGTCCCGCCTGCTGAGCTGCCATTTGTCGTCGATTTGCAGCACCTCGAAACCGAATTTACGAAGGTTCTTAGCACAGAAATCCGCAAGTTCGCCTATATGTTTTTCATCGGATGCGCCGCCGTATGGCTTGGAGTACCACGTACAGTAGCCGGACGGAATTTCGGGCAATTCGATTTTGTATGTTTTTGCGATTGCGTCAGCGTATGCTTCGAGCCCGGCAAGGGCATCGTCAAAATAGCCGACAGCAAGTGTTTCACCCTCGGCTGTTTTCCCCGGCTCTATCAGCAGTTTACCATATTCACTCCGCCCCTCGATGAGCACAGAGGACTCGATGGCTCGTGATAGAACGATACCGCTTGCCCGCCCGTGCGTCAGCCAGCCGGCCACAACACCCATACGTGTCGCAGGGTCAGCCATCGCAAGGAACATATAGCTGGTCCTGTTCTCGTCTGCTGCCGTCAGCCCGTCACAGCCTAATATGCGCAGCTCCTTCGCCGCCTTGCCAACGTCAACCGCTGCGCTCACCGGCGTAATCTTGTTGATGACTAATGTATCATTAGTTGGATTGTGCATCCGCAGTTTGACGCAGACAAATGGCACTCTCTTGTATAGCGCCAGCGTGTAAATAAATCCGGATGGAAATTCGACCCGGATAGCTTCGCCCACGCCGAGAGTGTCCTTGATTCTTACGGTACGGATAGTTTCTGGTTTGGCGCCGGCGGCCTCTTGAAATGTCCCTTTTTCTATAAATAATCTTTCACCACGGCTTGCAGTGAATGTGCCGTCCTTCAAATTATAAGAAACAGATAGAATACCGTTGTCAATTGTTATACTTTCGTTGCTCTTTGTACTTTTGACTTCCTGATTGACCTGTCCACAGCCTTCGGCGCAAGCTAATAGCAAACCTGTCGTGATAAGCAAATAAACTCTCATAGAACTGCTCCTTATTTAGCCCCAAAACGTCGTAAAAAGTTTGTTTCACATTGCGTAGCTGTGCAGACCGGCAAACAGCTTGGACAGGTTCACCCACAGCAAAGTTACAACTATCACTATCATCCCTGCAATGGCCCACACGCTGTTAATACGGGCCCGCCTCTTACCAAACATATACCGGAAATGGAAATACCCGACATAGACCAGCCACGACGCCAGAGACCACAGTTCTTTAGGGTCCCAGCCCCAGTAGTCGCCCCACGCCACTTTTCCCCACAGGCTGCCGAGCACAAGCCCGAGTGTCAGTAGAGGAAACCCGACACAAATCATCCGGTACGTTGACTCTTCTGGCCCAAGCAGCGTCTCGTCGGAGCTGGCACTTTTGCCCGCTAATTGGCAAATGGCCTGGAATGTCGCTTTGGCCATGAAGATGTATGATATCGCATAGACCGCAACGTGCGGCACAAACAGCCGGCATTGAAGCGCCGGCGGCAGACGCTGCGGCTCAGCGCTAAAGACAAATCCCGACGGGAACAGCACTATCACTCCTATAAGCATATCGCCGCATACACCACCTACCCGCAGGATACGGTAGCAAAATACTGTTACCGGATAAAGCATCCCCATGCAAAGAAACACTTCAAACAGGTTCTGCAGAGGGACATGCCGCACATCGTACCAGCGATAGCTGAAAGAAAAAACCGCAATTACAAAGCCTAACAGATACAACGCCTGCCCTGTCTTTCGGCACCGCAGTAAAGTCATCACGAACGCAAAAAGGTACGCGCCCATAGCTGCGTAAATCAACAGACCCTGAAATGTGTATTTAATTTCCATCTTCTCTTTGTCATTCCTGCGCAGGCAGGAATCCACGCAAATCTATTTGCTTTTCAGTTTCATTTTTGCAAACGCACTTCTTACCCACAGTTGCCAGAAAATCCCGGCACAGAGCATCGCATATCCGGCATAGACAAGACCCAGACCCGTGTCGGAGGCAACCATAAGAACAGTGTATTGTCCGGCTTCGGCATCGTAAGAGTCCTGATAAAAATGGTATCCGCCGAAGTAAAGAGGGTGGTTTACTTCGATGTTCTTCTCCGCTGCAACTTTGCCGTCCTTAATTATCTGAAGCTCACTTATGTAATCGCTGACAACTCTTTGGTAGCGCAGCAGAAACTTATCTTCAGCGTGGGTATGTCCGGGGTAACGCTCAAAGACGTATCTGGTCTCCTCGTTGCCTTCCGGGCTCTTAATCTGCACCTCCAGTGCCGGATTGTAGCCGGCTCCCGGCTCGTCGGTGATTATTCGTTCCTCACCCTCAATCCGTATCTGGAAATTCTCGAATCTTCTTAGGATTGTCACCGTGCCGAAGTCCTCACCCAAAGAGAATTCTGTCCCCACCTCGACCGGGACTTTCCAGCCTTCCCCCTCGCCGGTTTGCACACGGAGGTACTCCGGCTTGTAATGTTCCAACCTAAAGTCCTGAAGTTTTATCGAGAAGGGCAGTTCTTTGACGTGTTCGCCGCCTTCCAGGGCGACGAGATTTTCGCTTTCTCCCTCATAAATTGCCATTCGTCCTGTTCGGATTTTGTCGATTCCAAAAAACCGGCTCTGGAGTTTATGCCCGGCGTCAGAGCCCCACATAGCCCCCGCCAGAATAAGGATGCAGCCGACGTGTATCAGGGAAAGCGAGGGAACCCGAACCAGTCGCCGAAACACCACAAGGCCGGCAATCAGTATAAGGACGAACGCCAACCAGTAAACCGTCAACGGCAGCGTGTTGACGAACTTTTGTGCACGCTCAGCCCCAACAAATGCTCCATAGATAGACACCAATATCAACAATATAATCAGCCCAAGCCCGGCCAACATTACAGAATATCTAAACTTGCTCATCAGCTTTCCTTACAGCCCTCGGCAAATCATTCTGGAGGTCCTCGGTTTTTACACAATCTTTACTCGGACACGCAGTGATTATGACAAAAACACGGCTATTTACAAGCATTTTCGCACACTGCGGCCTCTAAACTTTTCGGACACGTGCTGACTGTTCCGGTATCACCGCATTTACAAAGCCTTTTCCGCTTTGCCGCAGCGCCTGAACACAAATTATCTGTAAAAATTATTTTATGTTATTGCTTCCACTGGCAAAATATGCTAATATATTTGTTGCAACTTATGGTCTGAACAATACATCGAAATGGCAGGAAAGGGCAGAACAACCAAACTTATATAGCATAACGATTCATTATTGCCGTGAAAGAACGAAGAAATAAGAGGAGTTGCTGAAATGAAGGCAAAAGCAATTGTTCCCCGCTATTTCATAAAGCCGGATGGTGTTTGTGTTGCTTGCCGGATTGCGTTGATACTCCTAATTGTCTGCATTACTACCAATCCCGCTCACGCCAGGAATCCGTACCGTAAAGCCTTCTTCCAGGCGTACCCGGGCGCAAAGGGCTCGGTACTGGATAATGTCCCAAGTCGCGCTGGTCATTGCGGCGTTTGCCACTTTGACTTCAGTGGCGGAGGAGCCCGAAATCTCTACGGATTGGCTGTCGAGGCAACACCAAACCGCGACAAGAGCGATATCCTCGGCCTTAACGGCCTTGACTCGGACGGCGATGGATTTAGCAATGGGACAGAGATAACCGATACTACCACCTTCAGCAATACACCAACTTTCCCTGGCCTCACACCCGCAAATCTCAGCAGCGTCTCGAATGTCGACACCGCTGACATACAGAATCACCTCGTCCCCACCACCGGAGCAGACACCACCCCACCAACCGTCGCGGTCATCGTTCCTAACGGCGGCGAAACTTACGTGGCCAACACAGGGACAACTGTGCAATGGATTGCCGGCGACGCCAGCGGAATTGCTGCTGTCGACCTCTACATCTCGCTCGATAGTGGAGCAACATACAAGCCTATTGCACTGGGTCTGTCAAATACCGGCACACATATCTGGTTTCCCGCTAATCGGCCTACTACTGAAGCGCTTTTACGAGTCGTTGCTATCGACAACGCATTCAATACCGCAGCAGACGTAAGCGATGCCGTTTTCACCATCGAGTCTCCTCCGGGTGGCATTGTCCCCACCACACTCAGGGACTTTGACCAGCCGGGCAGTCAGCCCTTCGAAGCAGGCATACTCAATCCTCCACAGGCCTGCGCCGTCTGTCACGGAAACTATGACCCTGCCGTCGAGCCTTACCGTAATTGGCGAGGTTCTATGATGGCACAGGCATCGCTCGACCCTCTCTTCAAAGCCAACATGGCCATCGCCAATCAGGACGCCCCCGACTCCGGCGACCTGTGTCTGCGGTGCCATCTTTACAGGGGATGGCTGCGGGGCCGTTCCGTGCCGACAGACGGCAGACAAATGCTTTCCACTGATGAGAGCGGCGTTGCCTGTGACCTTTGCCACCGCCTTGTCGACCCGATTTTTGACCCAACTGAGAATCCTGTTGAGGACGAGGACATTTTAGCTGCTCTTATTTTTCCAGCCACTGATTTCGGAAACGGCATGGCAACTATCGACCCCACAGGGGCCCGTCGTGGGCCTTTTATCAATGCCGACACCGGCCACCCCATTCTTGTCTCACCATTCCACCGCGAAGCGGCCCTTTGCGGGACCTGTCACGATGTAAGTAATCCGGCTTTCGAAAAAGACCTTGACGGAAACTATGTACCTAACACATTTGACGCCACAGCCTCTGACTTTTCAGCACATACCATTGCTCCAGTCGAGCGTACATACAGTGAATGGTTCTATAGCGCCTACAACACTCCCGAAGGCATCTATGCACCGCAGTTCGGCGGCAACAAAGCATTTGTCTCCACCTGTCAGGACTGTCATATGCGCGACGTAACAGGCCGGGGCTGTAATTTCGGCACGCCTCCGGTTCGAGACGACCTGCCCCTGCATGACATGACCGGCGGAAGCGCCTGGCTTCCGGGATTGCTACCCGCTCTGTTCCCCTCCGACGTCGATCCGGACGCCATCCAGGCCGGAATTGCCCGAGCCAGATACATGCTCCAAAATGCCGCGGACCTAAATGTTACCGCAGAGGACTTGATGCTCAAGGTCACTGTCACTAACAACACAGGCCACAAGCTTCCGACAGGCTATCCCGAAGGCCGGCGAATTTGGATTAACGTTAAGTTTTATGACGGTGCAATGTCTCTTATTTCCGAATCGGCCGCTTATGATGCCGACACGGGTTATCTCTCGCACGACCCGGAGGCCAAGATTTATCATATAGAGCCTGGAATAGACCCGGCTTTGGCCTCGATTCTTGGCTTGCCGTCCGGTCCGTCCTTACACTTCGTCCTCAACAACAAGGTTTACCTGGACAACAGGATACCGCCGCGAGGTTTCACCAACGCTGCTTTCGCAGATTTCGGCGGCTCTCCGGTTGAGCATACTTACGCCGACGAGCAATACTGGGACGAAACTTACTATGCTATACCGCCCGGTGCCGTTTCTGCCGAGGTAACACTCTACTATCAGAGTACGAGCAAGGAGTTTGTAGAGTTTCTGAGGGATGAAAACACCACGAATAATATCGGCCAGGAAATGTACGACTTATGGAACCAAAATGATAAATGCCCGCCCGAAGTTATGCAGACCGCTTACATAACTTCCCTGTTGCAGGCTGACCTTGATGGCAGTGGCGGCGTGGACTTCTTTGACTTCTCAATTTTTGCCTCATTCTTTGGTAATGACTGTATCGAGCCTGACTCATGTGGCCAGGCAAACCTCGATGGCACTGGTCGTATTGACTTTGCCGACTTGGCTGTCTTTGTTGACGCCTGGCTCTGGGGCAAATAAATATTCCCCCGCTATTGAGTTGGCTATCGCCGGCAAATTCGTTATACTGAACGCTTACGATATGCAAAACAACGAAAGAAGAGGCGAAGCCGGCCAATGACAAAGGTCCTTACTGTTGCAACTCGTGGTGGCAAGTTAGCTATTGCTCAAACTGGCCTTGTCTGCTCTTTGCTGAAAAAAATCCATCCCGGCCTGAAAATCAAAATCAAAAAGATAACTACCAGAGGCGACCGCGACAGGCAAACAACCTTATGGACCCTAAAGGACACCGGCTTTTTTACCTCAAAGCTGGAAGATGCTCTACTCGCTTCCGACGCCGACTTTGCCGTCCACAGCTTCAAGGACTTACCTACCCATCACCGGGATGGACTGACCATTGCCGCCGTATGCGACCGCCAATTTGCAGAGGATTGTCTGTTAGCCGCTGATTTGGTTACTTCAATCGACCAGCTTCCCCACGGTGCCAAAGTTGGCACTTCAAGTCTAAGACGTGCCGCCCAGTTGAAACACTTAAGGGCCGACTTGGTGCCGACCCCTGTTAGAGGTAACGTCTTAACACGGATAAAGCGTCTCGGAGAAGGAAAATATGACGCGATTATTTTAGCACGGGCCGGGATAGAGCGGCTCGGCCTGGCTGATAAAATCTCTTTTTGTTTCGACCCGAAGAAATTCATTCCCGCCCCGGCCCAGGGTGCGCTGGCCGTACAGACGAGAACTGATGATAGAGCAACGAATGAGCTTATCGCCGCGATTGATGGCGAAAAAGCGAGGACCATCACTTTTGCAGAAAGAAGGATTCTAACGACAATGCAGTGTGGCTGTCACGCACCGGTGGGCGCCTTTGCAAAGATTGTTGGAGACAATATAGAAATCACCGCATTTATCTCCGCTTTGGATGGCCGTAATTTCATCAGGCGCCGAATCACCGGCCCCGCCGAACAGGCCGACACTCTCGCAGACCAAATCGCCAATGACCTCCTCGCCTCCGGCGGAAAAAACATCCTCGCATCTCTCGAAGAATAACTGCACTTCATCATTCGACATTCCTTGTTCGGAATTCGATATTCTTTAAGAACTCCTCGCCTCCGGCGGTACCAATATCTTGGAGGCATTGGGAAGATGACCACCGGAAAAGGCAACAAATACTGGCAATTTCAACACATACTTGGTATCCTTGCTAAATTGTTAGCCCCCGGCACTGCTCGGGATTGTTTAGCCGTCGCCGGCACGGCGACGTTATATTGTTTGAACATTTGAATTTAGAATTTGTTTCGTGCTTCGGATTTCGGATTTAACGTACCTATGCATGTCGGGTATCGAGAATCGAGCATCAAGTATGACTGTTGAGCGACAAAAGAACAGGGCCAGGGTCTATCTCGTCGGTGCCGGCCCTGGAAGGGCCGATTTGATTACCGTCCGTGGCGCGGAGCTTCTCAAATCCGCTGACTGTATAATCTGCGACAGGCTGGCCAACCCGGTTTTGCTTAAGTTTGCCCGGCCGGATGCTGAGATTATAAACGTGCCAAAACGCGAGGGCACCGGCTTGTTTACGCAGGAAGAAATCAACAAGCTCCTAATCGAAAAAGCTTCAAGCAGACAAAATATCGTACGCTTGAAAGGTGGCGACCCCTGTATCTTCGCCAGGGGGGCTGAGGAGGCCGAAGTTCTCTCCGATGCCGGGATCGATTTTGAAATAGTACCCGGCATAACCGCCGCCGTCGCAGCCGCCGGGTACACCGGAATTATGCTCACACATAGAGACTATAGCTCGCAGGTCGTCTTCGTCACCGGCCACGAAGCGGAAGGAAAAAAAGACACTAATATCGACTGGCGTCTGCTCGCCGAATTCCCTGGCACTATCAGTTTTTATATGGCCATGGGCACTCTCGAATTTATTGCTGACCAGCTTATAAAAAACGGCATGGATGAAGCGGCGCCGGCGGCAGTAATCGCTAATGCTACACTGCCCAACCAGAGAATTGCAAAAGCCCCGCTTCGGCTTATTGCTGAAAAGTGCAAAAAGGACGGTCTTGAACCTCCTGCCATCGTTGTGATTGGTGAAGCTGCCGCCGGTGACACAAGACTGAGCTGGTTTATGAAAAAGCCGTTGTTTGGAAAGAGTATTGTTGTAACGCGCGACCGTCGCGGCAACGCCGACTTTGCTGCAAGGATTATTCGGCAGGGGGGTAATCCAATAGAATTTGAAGCGATAGAAATCAAACCTTTGACACAGACAAACAAGTTCCTGAAAACGCTAAGCAGATTCCCCGACTACGATTGGATAATCTTCACAAGCGCAAACGGTGTAAACATTTTCTTCGATTGCTTACAAAACCTGGCTAAAGACGCAAGGGTTTTTGCTTCCGCTAAAATCGCCGCCATCGGCAGCCAAACCGCAAACAGACTTACTGAATTTGGCATAAGACCCGATTTTGTCCCCGCTGTTTTCACCGGCAAAGAGCTTGGAAGTCAATTAATCGGCCATACAAATCTAAAAGGCGAAAAGGTCTTGCTTTTGCGCTCACAGCTTGCCTCGAACGAGCTTATCGACATAATGCAGCAGGCCGGCGCCGAAGTTGACAATGTCCCTATCTATACTGCGGTGACGGCAAAAAACGATTGCGCCTGGCTAACAGAAAAAATCAGCGGCGGGGCGATTGATTGGCTCACATTTACAAGTCCTTCGTGTGTTCGAGCATTTTTTGACCAAATCCTGCCCGACATAGTAAATTCGAGTAATGCTAAGGTGGCCTCGCTCGGCCCTGTTACTTCTGAGCACTTGGAAGAGCTGGGTGTCAGGATTAACGTTATAGCGAAAGAGCATACCATAGACGGCTTACTTAAGGAAATAGAGGATAGCGAGAGAGCTAAAAACATAAGTTGAATTTGAGGAATTTTATTATGGATTTTCCGAAAATCAGAATGCGAAGACTCCGAAGCAGTCCCGCCATGCGAAGGCTGGTGCGACAGACTGCTTTAAGTACCGATGATTTCGTTTATCCGTTATTTGTCCGCGAGGGCCGGGGCCTTAAAGAACCGATTAAGTCAATGACTGACTGTTTTCATTTTTCTCCGGACACGGTTGCCGCCGAGGCTGCCGATGTCGCATCCCTGGGGATACCCGCAGTCCTTCTCTTTGGCTTGCCGGACAAAAAAGACGAAACCGGCTCACAGGCCTGGGCCGAAGCCGGCGTCGTCCAGCGCTCAATTAGGGAAATCAAAAAAGCCGCTCCCGAACTGCTCGTCATAACCGACGTTTGCCTTTGTGCATACACCAACCACGGCCATTGCGGCCTGATAAGAAACGGCAAAATCGATAACGACGCCACCTGCGAGCTGCTCGCCAGGATTGCCCTCTCTCACGCCCAGGCAGGAGCTGACATCGTCGCACCGTCTGACATGATGGATGGCCGCGTAAAGTACATTCGCCAGACCCTCGAAGAGAACGACTTTAAGGACGTGGCCATTATGTCATACGCAGCAAAATACGCCTCCGCTTTTTACGGCCCATTTAGAGACGCCGCCGAATCCGCACCTGCATTTGGCGACCGAAAGGGTTACCAGATGGACCCGCCTAATAGTAACCAGGCGATGGCCGAAATCGCACTCGACATAGAGGAAGGTGCCGACATCGTTATGGTAAAGCCGGCCTTATGTTTTCTCGACATTATCTATCGCGCAAAGCAACGTTTCGATTGCCCCGTCGCCGCGTACAATGTAAGCGGCGAATACATGATGCTGAACTCCGCTGCTAACGCGGGCCTGATGGACAAAGACTCCGCAATGCTTGAAATGCTTTATTCGATTAAAAGGGCCGGCGCCGATATTATAATTACGTACTTTGCTAAAGAAGCAGCAGGGCAAATGCAAAAATCAAAATGAGAAGCCGGGTAAGCTGGGCCTTGGCACACGTGATTGTCTTTGAAAGGAGCTCATTATGCCTAATGGAGCAGTAGGAGGTGGGGCCGTGGCGGCTGGTGCGGCGGCCGCCGCGATAGCCAACGCCATCAAGGCTTCGGGTGCTATTGTCAGAGTCGAGTCTGCCGACTTTGAAACGATACTTAGAAAAAGCGATAATCCCTTGGTGGTATGCGCTCAGGGCGGCTTCTTCTCCACAAACTACCAATACCTTATGGGTTATAGGGGCCTTATCTTTTATTGCAAGTCAGCCACCCAGTTGACATTACCTATGAGCATCGAGGTCATCCAGGCAAAAAAGATTTGGATCCCAGGCTAATCCGGACAGCCTTTTATTCTTATGTGCTTGCGCGCTTGTCCCCCTGTTTTCTAACCTGTTGAGCCGGGCCGGCTCCACCTGAATCTGCGTCTAAACGAAGGGGTACCGGCCATCCTTTACCTCGGTCATGGATGTGCTGATTTATAAAATCCTCAGTTTCACACCTTGCCTCTTGGCCTATTACGACTAAGTCTCGCGAATTCACGTCTTTGCCCTTTCCCTTCAGGCGCATCGGTTATTTTCTTTTTGTTACTGACATTTCCATTGTTCTCTACATATAATAAGACGCTTACTGCCGTAAAAAGTTACAAAAAAATGCCCCAATCTTCGATTTTTATTGCTTTTTCTGCGTTTTCACCCCCAAAAATCCGGCAAATTCATATAAGCGAATTGGGCCATTAAATGATAAATGATTGGCCGGTACGCTAAGCTGTGCAGCTGCACAGATAAGCGATTATAAACCCTTAAAAGTGTTACCTATGTCGTCGGCATAGAGTGTTACCTATGTACCAGTTGACACAACTTTTTACCCAGTCCTGTGCTGGGGGGATTTGCAAAAACCTTTTTTCTTTCCCTTTTTAATTCTTTTGTTGTATTTTACTTACCTAAATACGTGATGTGGACATCTTAAAGAGTGCACCGAAATATGAGATACGAAATTGTTGGCAGTCAATAATGAGGGCCGGGGATCGGAAAGTAATACGTTGATGCTGGTTTTGCAGATGGTGATTAGTGAATCAAGATGTTAGGCAAAAACACAGTTCTCTACGATAATTGAGAAAGTAAATAAAATTAGGGATTTTGATATTATCGTTTAATTGAAAAGTTTGGTTTCGTCCAGACGTTTATATGCAAATGTTGGATTGATGTCCCGGACGCTTGATTACGACTCAGGCTCAAAGGAGCAGCTATGAATTCAGGTATTCTATCACGACGCGGCTTTCTAAAAGGTTTATGTGCAGGTTCGTTGGCTCTGGCGGGATGCGGTTCACAGTTGGCCGGCAACCGCGGGGCAAGGAAAAGGCCCAACGTTCTCTTTTTTGCCTTGGACGATCTGTGTGATTGGGTTGGGCCCCTGGGGTATGGCCAGGCTGTCACACCCAATATGGATCGGCTCGCGAACTCCGGCGTTATCTTCCGTAATGCTCACACCGCCGGAATCTTTTGCGCGCCGTCGCGTTCGGCCATCTTCACTGGACGCTATGCGTCGAGCACCGGCTGCTACACCACGCAGGTTTATTTCCGAGACCATCCGGACATCCAGCCGTTGCAGGTGGCCTTCCAGAAAGGCGGCTACCGGACCTTCGGCGGCGGCAAGCTCTTTCACCATCCCGCCGGCTTTGCGGACCTCCGCGGATGGGACGAGTTCTTCGTGCGTAGCCAAAACCAAAGGGAAAATGGCTGGGGACTCGACAGTTGGAGTGTTGATAGCCCCATCCTACCGCAACCATACCCCAACAGCGTCTATAATTCCGATCGAAGGCCGGCCAACAAGTTTTTCCTCGAATGGGGCAAGGTCCTAAACGAAAACGAGGAGAAGATGGCAGATACAATACGCACCGAGTGGGCCTGCAGTCTGCTTCGGAAGCAGCATCAAAAGCCGTTCTTTGTGGCCGTTGGCCTCTACACACCTCATTTCCCTAACTACTGCCCGGAGAAATATTTCGATCTCTACGACCGCGACAAAATCCAGCCACCGCCCTATAAAGCCGATGACCTTGACGATCTGCCGCCGGCAATCCGTAAGGCAAAAACCGCACGCGGAGCGATTCATCGACGTCTTGAAAAGCTCGGGGCAGTTAAGGATGCCATTCACGGCTACCTCGCCTGCGTCTCCTATGCAGACGCGATGCTGGGCCGACTCATGAAGGCCCTGAAAGAGGGGCCGAACAAAAACAACACTATCGTTGTGATGTGGAGTGACCACGGTTACCACCACGGCGAAAAAATGCACTGGGGCAAGCATACGCTCTGGCAACGCACCTCTGGTGTGCCCTTTATTTGGTCGGGTCCGGGCGTGCAGCGTGGGGCCGCGGTGGATTCCACGGTCAGCCTCATAGACATATACCCCACCTTGATCGACCAGTGCGGCCTCCCGGCAGTGAAAGGCCTCGACGGCACCTCGTTGGCGCCGGTACTACGCAATCCAACAGTCGCCGGGGATCGCAACATCCTGCTGCCCGGTATATCACCCGGTGAATACGCAATCATCAACCGGGACTGGCGATACATCCACTACAAGGACAAAACCGAGGAACTCTACAATCTGCGTCAGGACCCAAACGAATGGTACAACCTGGCCGGCAACAGCGACTATGAGAAAACCAAAACCGGGCTGCGGGCCGCGGCCCCGACTACCTTTGCCAGGCCCGGACACACTCGCAGCCAGATGAAACTCGTCGTCGAAGGCCAAACCTTTCATTGGAAGCTCAAAAAGTAGACCGGAGAACTATACATTAGGCGTTATCAATTTCAGTTTGTCAGTTGCTATACTCGATGGTATAGAGGCGAAAAGGGAACCGAATTGTTTTATCAGCAAAATGCTCCGCTATCAGGGAAATTAAAGCTATGTACAATCGTGGGTTCTCACTCGGCTGGGATGATAACGGCAATATGACCGCTAAAATTCGTCATTGCGAGGATATACTTACGTGCATATAAGGCACCGCGAACAATACAAAAACGTTGACATTTAATCTCCGGAAGCCCCACCACTTGTTGGCGGGGTTGCTCTTTTTTGTCTTGTTGCCCACCCCTCTGGGAGGGGGAGTAAAATCCGTTTTTTCCCTTCCCTTCTCCCTGCCTTGGCCCGTTAGAAGTAAGGCGTATTAGCCTTGTTCACTTTCTAACTGGGCTCCCTTTTCCTTCATCATTCGACATTCCTTCCGTTGTCTATCGTCAGTCATCAGTCGTCCGTCCTCTGTCATCTATCGCCCATCGTCTGTCATCCGTTAGTCTTATTTTAACGTCCAACCCATCGGGCAGTAGCAAAGCCACTCTTCAACAAAGAGCTTTAAGTCCAGTTCGTTTACACCATCTTCGTGGTTCAGGTCGGCTCCACCACAGAAGTTATTGCCTTCGTCGCAAGGCTCATCCAGCCAGTGTTCAGCAAATCTTGCATAGCTCTCGAAATCGACGAAGCATAACGGCCCGCCCGGCCAGAAGCCGCCTAACAGCTCATAATCACCGCCGCTGCTCCAGGCCGCATCCGGCTGACCAATTGTACCTGTAAGTATATAAGGCCCACCAGTGCTTCGCCCGCCGCCGCCGTCAATTGTGTACCAGCTCAAGTCATATTCGCCGCTCGCAGTAGAGACTGCAAACATCGTCAGCAAAATTACCGCAATGGTCGACCGAGCTATAGCTGCTATCGTTTTGTTCTTCATAGCTAACTCCTCATTAGTAAAGTATCAAACTGCCGCCGGTGTACAGGCCGACGCCGCCACCGTCAATACGGATGCCTTTTGAAAGGTCACCACGGGTGAAAAGACGGCTCTCTGCCATACTTGCGCCTTGGAATTGTATCGTCCCAGTTGACATAACCCTAATGCCTGGCAAAAACTGCAGGTACTGACCCGGCTCAAAGAGGGCGCTGCTCCCAGTAGCATCCTGGTTAAAATACCGGAAATTGAACTCTTCTACTCTGGGATATATTCCTGCTATGGCGTGTCGGACAGACGTAACCGGAAATATGTTCGCGAGCATGAACTCTTCGTCCGGGTCGCTGCATGGGATGGCATCCAGAACATACCAGGTATTGGTATTCGTGTAGCCGCTCCAACACGGCTTCTCGGGGTGCCCGCCGGCCCAGCCGCAGTTGATGTGGTACTGCCGTTGTCCGCCGACTACCTGCCACCCATCCACTACAACCGAATGACCTGGAACTCTATACTGGATTGGCTGGTTATTGTTGAGTTGTATCTTTATTTCATTGAACCATCCTTCAGCAGTGTAATCATCGTCCCGGTCCAGCCTGCAGCAGGAGTAAGAGTAGAGATACGGTGCTTCGTACACACCCTCCATGTCTTCGGTGGGGACACCTGACGCACATCCCTTGCCTGAACAGTAATCCATGTCCACTGCGAGGCCAATCTCGGCGCACAGATTAGCCACAGCGTCAATATGGGCCTGACTTAGGGGATTCCCATTTTCGTCCTCCCACCTGTTATCCGTATTGTCCCATATGTACGAGTTAGCCATATGAACCCAGTCATAGGCGTCGTTGTAAGGATAGCCTACCCCGTAAGGAGGCCAGTGCCAGTAACGCATAACCTGAGCAGCGGCAGTGACCACACAACCCACCGCACAGTGGGCATCGTTACAGTCATCACCTGATGGCGGCGCCGGACAGTGTTGGTTATAGGGGTCTCCTTGTGTCCAGGCCGTAGTAAGTAACCAGTCGCCTGCCTGGTAGTTCATCGCGATCACACCGGACCCCAGCCCCTTTTCAAATTCCTCCTCATCTTTTTCCAGCTCCGCCCACACGCTGCGGTAATTGATATCACAAATCTTGCTCACGTCGTCCGTCCGGGCAGAGCGAACCGGCCCAACCTCTTTCTCTATCTTATTGAGGATGCGCTCCATACAGTCTCTCACATACTTAACCACCCCGTCATCGCACTCCGGATTGATATCTCCGGTCGCCGAGCACGCCTTCACCGGAGCAAGCTCCTTTCTCAGAGAGACAATGATGTATCCTTTGGGCTGTACCCGGCAGAAATAACCCAGCACCCGCTCGCCGCGTTTGAATTCCCGGATACTGTCTACGTAGGCGCTGTCTGCTTCGCCCCAGCTTCCCTTTTTCCGGATGATTGTGTTAATCCAGTTGTTCGCTACGGTCAGCGCCTCGTCCGTAGTTGCAATCTGAGCCTGGACCGGCGATATCAAAACCATCACCGCAAAGGAGGCAATCAGAATTGTAATCGTTAACTTTTTCATAATAATCCTCATTTTCTCTCTATTGCAGAGTTACAAGCACTAATATTTGTCCTTTTTGACCTTTTTCAAGACTTTCCATTGCTTTTCCTAAAATGGCGCCGCGAGCACGGTCATAATCTGTTGCTTTCATAGCATAGCCAGGGACGGCAGAGGTGGTTAGCAAATCGCCCGCCTGCACTGCCGCTTCTGTCGCATCTACATTGCAGAACACCCGTCCCGCAAGCGCAACGTCGTAATCAAACTGACCGACTCCAAGACGCACACCGGAACCTATTCCTTTGGCACCGGCCACGATACCCGCAACTTTGCTATCGTATGGCGAACTGCTCACTGTCAGCTTGCCCGGATTATCAGAATCTATCACTAATACCGTACCAGACTCGATGTCCGCTTCTTCCGTAACGTCAAAACCCTCAGCATAGTCCAGGCCCTCCCCCAGTTCGAGCACATCCGAACCTGTACTTTCACTCTTCACTAATATATTTCCCCTCACAACCAGTTTCTCCAGTGGAACCCCAACATCCCCGATACCGACGTTACCGCCTTTGAACAGGCTGTAGCCATACGTAGCAAGCTGAACCTTCGTCTCTCCTGAAGCATTTCGAACAAACACCTTTCCGTTCCCCAACCCATCTTCGGTAACCAGAAACATCTCACTGCCGGTCGAAGAATGGGCACTTATGACATCCTCGCCGGTACCCGGACTCTTCACATCCAGCTTCGCAGTGGGATTTATTATCCCGATGCCGACATTGCCGCCGGCAGTAATTGTCAAAAGCGTGGGATTGGCGGTAAAATTTCGTTCCGTCCCGAATGAGAACTGCAAAGCCGAAGATGGTCCCGTCATGCGATAAATACCCCATTTATTCTTCAGTGTGGCTGTGGCATCTTCAAATTCCCCCAAGGTGATACATGAACCGTGGCTGGCTCTATCATCGCTGTATAATCCCAGGGTGGCGGTATAGTCCTCGGCTATGATTTCATCGCCCCACAAAGCGACGACAGGAAGGGTCCGGTCAGTTCCTTGAACATGCAGTTTAGTGAGGGGCGAAGTCTCATCGATGCCGACATTTCCTTGGAAGTAATTCTTCCCGCCGGTGAAATATCCCGCATAACCGCTGCCAGCATGGTGACCTCGTACACCGACGCCATTGCTGCCTGTCCCGTAGTTGTAGCCGTACACACCAGCCCCCAGAGAACCTGGAGTGGTGCTGAGGATTCTACCTCGTACCCCGGAAGCGCTGCTTGCCTCCGAGTTGCAGTCGCCTGCCACCGCAGGCCATGTTCCACCAGTACTGGTTCGATGGGCGTAGACGGGTATATAGCTCGTAGAGGCCCAAATTGCATGTGAGCTGCCGGTATTGGTCACCTCAAGCGATGCCCGTGGAGTGGTTGTCGCGATACCGACGTTACCAGTGTTCGTGTTGTAGATGTCGTTCCCGTCGGCAGTCCAGACTCCTGCACCGCTGGGGCTATCCAGCGCGAACAGCGCATACGGCACCGGCGTAACCTCCTGACGCGGGCTTAAGGCAACATAATCGCTTACATCATTACTGTCACCCGGCCGCACATCAATCTGGAGCCAGCGTGCATAGCCGTTAAAGGCGGATGGGCTGTTGAAATCCAGCTCCACTGTGAAGTAGCCGTCAATCACATCAAGGTCGTTTATATCAATCGTGTTTCCTACCTGATTGCCGATTAAAGTGTTGGCATCATTGTATAGGCTGAACTGAAAGTCATGTAGTCCATCGGCCGGATTGCCATCCTCCATCATCCTGCCCTGGTAGGTGAAGGCTGTGCCCATATCGCCGGGTACAATCGTGACGTGTATCGAATCTATCAATGTAGACAAACCGTAACTGTAAAGTTTTATGTCCGTTTCACCAACCTGATTCGGTCGATATTTAATGGTGAAATGGACTCCGGGTGATGGAGTCATTAAATATCCCTCGGCAATACAACGATAGCCGTAAAAGGTCGTTTTGTCAACTTCTGTTATACTGGCCTGGTCACCCGCCAGCCGCGTCACCCGCGGTTGGTCAAAGATGCCGAGCACAACACGGTCATCAAAACCGACATTGGCCTCGTACGGAGTGGAGGTGGTAGATACGACTCCCACCGTACACACCTGGCCTGTTTTCAGCGTAATCGTGTCAAGTGCCTCGCCATTAATAGTCAAGTATGTAAATGGAGCTGCGCTTGCCACAGAGGCCAAAGCCAAGACCAAAATTGCTGAAATTGTTGTAGTTCTCATCATTTTCTCCTTTCAAAAAGTGTTAAATTTGTCGGTGCGCACTGTGCGCACCGATACCTTCTCGTAAAATCCTGCGGAACTGAGGCAATAGAATCGCGTTTTTTTCACCGCTCTTCCTATCACAAAACCATTCAAAACAGCCTAATTCTGATGCCAGCGTCAAAAGTGTTTTTTGTCAAAAAAATATCATAACTCATTGTTAATTCTTGTACTTATGTTGATTTTTGGGTTGACATGCGTATAGACTTGAATATAATGTAAGCTCTTGTA
>DUZJ01000048.1 GCA_013349615.1 Planctomycetota bacterium
GCAGCCATCGCCTCTACTGTGGCCATATTGTATCCGTCTTCAAGCTCCGGATTAGCAGTATGGATGTAAAATCGGTGAGACTGCAATGTCCTTTTCAGATGGTCCCAGCTATTGGCAGCTCTAACACGGAGCATATCCGGATTGTGCCCGACAATCCGTACTGGTATCCCATCAAATGCCTTTTCATAAAAGTCCCATAATAAAAACTGTTTGCGCATCTGAATAAAATTGGAAATACGAAGACCGCTGGCTATCTGGCCGGAATACGGCAGATAATCGTCCGGATCGCTACCAAAAGGCACGATGTCCTCGGTAAAACCCCACGATTTACCTTTCAACATAGAGACAGCAACTACATGACCTCCGACTAATTTCATGTATTTATGCAGCACTTCTTTCATCTTTTCCGGTTCAATATCGGATTTTTCCTCCACCAGCCGGGCCTCAATCGGCAGATGAAGGACCGTAAGCCGCGGCTCATGCCGCCGCTTAACATCGAGCAAGTCGGTTATGTTATGGGTTATGATACAGTAGTAATTGGTCTGTGACTGCTGGGCTTCCTGTAAAGTGATTAACCGTGAATTGGGCGGCACCGGCCTCATCTGCTCATCCCAGGTTGGTTTGTATCGGCCCTTAAGTCCTATAATTATATCAAGGTTATATCCCAATACTCCAAGCTGATATACCCATGCCTCATAACAATTAAACACGAGCAGCGTCCGCCGAGAGGCGTCCTCCCGAGAGGGACACCCCTTGGCGCTTTCGGGACTTTTTTGAGTTTGTGTTTCCTGTTTCCGCATATATTGCCTGAACTATACCTGCTTGGAGCAATTTGAGCAAGAATTATCCTTAATTGTTGTCAAAAGCGGTGTATAGAAAGGTAAATATTTACGTCCGGTAAAACTATAAAATCGGGAATTCGCGAAGTCGGCTGTTTTTCGTAAATTTTTGGGTTTTTTGCCATTTTTAGCAGCCGCCCTCGCAAATCATCCCGATTTCATCAGGATTATAGGTCCTACGATTTTGTAGTCCTTTTCTATTCACAAATTCCTAAAGTCGTCTCTTTGTTGACCGATAATGGGTATTGACAGTAAAGCTTTATGGCGTGTTCGTTGCACGTTGCATGTTGCACGTTGTATTAAGTAAATTGGTGGCTTGGCGAAGCCAAGAGAGCGTTAGTTATTTTTTTAAGGAGTCAGAAATATGTTAGCAATTAAGAACAACATTATGGCAGCAAACGCTGCAAGGCACTTGGGGCAAAGCTATGATGCCCTTGCCAGATCGGTCGAAAGGCTGTCGTCCGGCTTGCGCATCAATAGTGCAAAGGACGATGCAGCAGGCCTGGCCGTCCGAGAGCTGCTTCGCGCCGACATCGCCGTGCTCAACCAAGCGGGGCGAAACGCCGCCGACGGCATCAGCATGATTCAGACGGGCGAAGGTGCAATGTCCGAGGTCGACAGCATTCTTATTCGTATGAAGGAGCTGGCAGAGCAGGCCTCAACAGGGTCATACTCTGAAGGCCAGCGGACGATTATGAACGCTGAGTATACCGAGCTGTCCGAAGAGATCACACGGATTGCCCAGAGTACCGACTTTAATGAGAACCAACTGCTGAACTCAACCACGGCCATCGAAATCCACGTCGGTACCACTGATGCTATCACCGTCACACCGAAGTTTATGACCGCCACTGAACTTAGCGTCGGTACCACAGTTGCGACAAAAGAAACGCATGTCAACAAGAGGACCGTTGCTGCAGCCGGGGACGAGTACATCGCCGCCGCCGAAATCACCGCCGCTGGCACTAACCCTCACTTATTCTCGTTCCAATTCGGTAGTGAAGGTACAGTCGAGTTAGACCTTACTGCTTACGCCACCACCGGCATCAGTCTGAACCTGTTGGTTGATGAAATCAACCAGGAGGTAGTGGATGATACCGCCGGCGTACGTTATGCGGCTGCAACCGCGCTGTACAACTCGACCTATAAGAGCTACAGCCTGCAGATGCAGGCCAGGAATGCCGGTACGGACGGAGGCCCCTTCGCGATAACCTCCACCGCGGGTGGAGGCGGTATCGGTATATTGGATAACGTCGACGACTTCACTGAGACCGCAAACGGGGCCGCGGGCACGGGCAACGACCTGACAACGGCCACCGGAGCACAGGCCGCATTGTCGACCCTCGATACCGCTATCAACCTCAAGGACAGCTACCGTGCGCAGCTCGGATACTGGATGAACCGTCTGGAGACCGCCCAATCGGTCCTGGGTGTGCAGGCCGAGAACCTGCTGACATCAGAGTCTCGAATTTCCGATGTTGACGTTGCCACCGAAATGGCGGAGATGACCAGAACGCAGGTGTTGGCACAAGCTGGTGTCGCGATGTTGGCACAGGCCAATTCAATGCCGCAGATGGCGCTGACACTGCTCAGATAACCCGGCAGTAAGGGCGGTTCGCGAACCGCCCCTACGATGAAATTCGGGACTGCCAACGGTTTCCTGGCTGTCCCAGAATTTCGTACGGCACGGAAGCGGGTGGTTTGAATTAAGGCAATTGGGAGAGATGGCTGTGGCACAAAGCTACAGTCATCTCTCTATAAAAACGACATCAGGTCTCTTCGCAGAAGCTGCTTGAATAAAAAGGATAACAAGGACTTAAAACCTTCAAGCGTATAACGGATTAATGCGATGAAGAAAGTATCAGCATATCAGGACACGGCAGTCACGACACAAAGCAAAGGCCGGCTTATTGTCCTGCTTTACGACGGTGCAATCAAGTTTATGAAGTTAGCAATCAGGGAGCTGGAGGCGGGTAACTACGGAGAAAAGGGCAAATATATAGCCAGGGCAAAGGACATAATCAATGAGCTTAATATGGTCCTGGACACCGAGACCGGCGGCGAAATAGCCGCTAATCTTCGCAAACTGTATCTTTTTATGAACAGGCGATTGACTGAAGCCAATACAAAAAAGGACCCTCAAGGGATTCGTGAAGTTATAAAACTGATGGAAGAACTAAATAAAAGCTGGAAAGCAATCACCGGCTAATGCCGAGAGTGATTTAAACCAAAAAAAAAGGAGTCCGGATGCTCACAGCAAAAGACATAATGACAAAACATATAATCAGCGTTAAGGCAAACACACCAATATATGATGTTCTCGAGCTTATAGCAAAACACGACATATCAGGTCTGCCTGTTGTCAAAGATGATATGACCTTGATAGGGATTATTTCAGAAAAAGATGTACTAAGCCTGTTCTACGACAGCGAGGAAGATAACAATCAAACAGTTAATGATTTTATGACGCAACCTCCGCTTTTCTTCGATGCCAACGAAAGTCTGCTGGATGTCTGTGACTTTTTGAAAAAGAACGTCTTTAGAAGGGTCCCCATCACGTCAAAAGGAAAACTGGTCGGCATTATCAGCATAAGAGACGTCATCGAATATATTCTTCAACTAAGAAATGAAGGTGCAGTTGCAAACTGAGTCGCCAGGATGAAAACCACTGCAAGAGTGGCATCCTCAAGCGCAGCTTGGGAATGGATTATCCCGCATTCACCATCCCCTAATCCTTCGGCTTTGAGGCTGCCACCCATCGTCTCTCGCTTTAGCGCCCTCCGAGCAGCTTGAAAGCATTCTCTCCGCCGTTTATCAGGTGAATCAAAGGCTGAGGTCTGTCAACACCTTCGATGAACGAGGGACGCCCCGCCCAGGGTGTAACGCTCAACACGCCCGTCAAATCCATCCAGTGCTGCAGGCGGGCTACCGGCAAATCCCAGGTTATATGGAAGTGATTGGCCGGCGGATATTGCTTATACTCAACCATACTCGCGTATTTCGGGACGACAAACGTATGCGGCCAGGTCGGAGTTGTCAGCTCACACATCGCTTTGGCAAGCTCTTTCGGAACATCAGTTGTATGGGCCTCGTCCCAAACAATAGAGAACAATCCGGTGGCGCTGCTGTAAGCGCACCGGGCCGCGATGCCTTCGATTCCAGCCGGTGTCATAAACGTGACCGAATTGCCGCCGCCGGGGAAGTAGAAAACATCGGCCAGAGGCATTCCGACGCCAGCCATAATGTTCCTGACCGATGCCCCGGGTTCCGCCGCCCAATCGAATGCGGCGCTGCCGGAATTGTCACCATCAACAAGGCCCTTGTTGTACCAATCCGCTTTTTTATCGAGTCTTTTAACACCGATTTTTTTGGCAAGTTCTTTGATTTCCCACGCTTCCCATACTTTTCTGAAGTCCATAAACAGAGGTGGATTTCCGCCGGACAGATATGTCATAAACAGCATCGTGAGTAGGCCCTGTACGTCGGCTTCGGTGGCGTAAGGCAAGGGGGGCTTACGGCCGTTATGGTCAAATGTGCTGTTAAAGAACGATTCCATCACGTCAGCAACGGGCAGAGGGATTCCGCGTGGGTCACTGCCCCATTCCAACTGGCTCATAAAGCCGCCGCCGACCGCATTTAGCGATTGGATCAGGTCGCGAACGATTAGATACATCGCTAAACTCATATTAAATCGTTCGCTGTCTGACTCATCGCGCAGCTCCAGTCGCCTGCCGACGTATCTGTTGACCCAGCCTCGCAACGCCTGAAGCTCCTTTTCGCTGTAAGCTTTTTTGTTGAGCATATCGGCCAGAAGCTTCATATCCAAACGGGTGATTTCGAGGCCGAATGTGTTCCTTGTCGGCAGCACATGGGCCAGGGCCGTTTCCATTCCCATCGAGTCGTGGCCTAAAATCACGACCCTTCGGCCCCGAAGGGCCACAGCAGTCACCGCGGCGTAACACCAATCAATCAGGTTCTTTGCGGTCTGGTCGGTCATTTCCGGATTTATTCCTGTATCCGGCCACGTCCCGACGTTCAAAGCAACCATCCGGCCGTACTGGCTAATCGCACCATTGAGCGCGTGGGCATAGACCACGCCGGGTTTGGGGCCACTATTGCCGCAGGTTATGTTTATGGGCGTATCGTCGCCGAACTGCTGCAGCAGAGAAATAGCGGTAAGTTGCGGGAAAGCCCACGTGTCCGGCACACATACCAAAATATCCACGCCGGCTTTGCGAAATTGCTGAGCCACAATATCAGCTTGCGCTTCACCATCTATCAACACCGTAGAGTAAACCACCGGAACCGGCGTTTTGTCCGGCATAACTACAGAGCCGCTTATGCGGTCAGCGGCCATCTTCGCGATGTTCTGACATCGAGTCCGGCTCCCCTTATCAATGCGAGGGTCACTCGTAGCAAAAACGCCAATAACAGGGACCTTTGGTGTCGCTTTCCTTATATTTGGCAGATGCCTTGCTTCGACTCTCTTTGCCATTTCGGATACTCCTTTATACGGTCTTTGGAATTCAAGACTCAAGACTAAACGTGGCCGTATCTTCGAGCAGCTTTCTTACGTAGTCCAGGAACTGGGCTGCGTATGAGCCGTTGGTAACTTTGTGGTCTATCGAGAGGACCATACTCATAAGCTTGCGAACCATAATATTGCCGTCCCGGGGCACACAGGTTTCGCTTATCTGGCCGATACCGAGAATACTGCACTGGCCGGGTACTACTATCGGAATAAAGGACTCTATCTCAAAGGCCCCGAGGTTACTTACCGTGATACAGCCGCCCTCCAAATCCGTGGGAGCCAGTTTATTGCTGCGGGCCTTCTCAACCAGCCCCTTAGTGTCACGTGCTATCTGCCTGACATCTTTTTTGTTCACGTCCTTGACAATCGGCGCAACCAGCCCGCCCGGCACGGAAATCGCCAGGCCGATGCCGATTGCTTCCGCCAACCGAATGCTGTCACCGGCTAACTGGCCCGTCATAATCGGGAACTTTTCCAGACCCATCGCGACCGCTCGTATAATAAAGTCATTGTAGGCGACCTTCATCCGGCCCTTGGACGGACTGGCCCTGTTCAATTTGGCACGCAATCGAACCAGGTCTGTAACATCAGCCTTAACACTTAGATAAAAGCAGGGTATTTCGTGTTTTGACTGAACCATTCTTTCACCGGTTATCTTCTGAATCCTGTTGAGTGGTAGTTTTGCTCCAGGTTTGAGGCCTGGTTCGGACACTGGGGCTGCGGCTGGTTTGGCGGGCTTCGAGGCGGCGGCTTCTCTGATATCCTGCTCGGTAATTCTGCCGGCAGGTCCTGTCCCTGTCACTTTAGTTAAGTCCACACCGAGCTGCTCGGCCAGTTTCTTTGCTCGAGGTGAGGCCTTTATTCTCTCGGCAGGCCTGCCTTCCTCTTTTGCAGTCGGCTTCGGCTCAGCAGCGGGGGCCGCCGGTGCAGCTTCGGCAGCCGCCGCCGCAGGTGCGGCGGCCTTTAGCGAGTCGACAAAGCTCTGCGGTACTTGCTCGTCCTTGTCGCCGAGGACAAGAATCGGTGCGCCTACGGGCAGCGTCTGGTCGGTCTCAACGAGAATATATTTTACAAAACCCTCAGCCGGCGATTCCATCTCGAGGGTCGCCTTGTCGGTTTCTATCTCAAAGACACAATCACCTTTTTTGACCTCGTCGCCGACCTTGACTAAACAATTAACGATTGTCCCTTCTTCCATCGTCTGGCCAAGCTGCGGCAGTCTGACTTCTCTTGCCATTTATAAATCCTCATGAATTTTATGATGCGTACTTATTATACAATTATCTTAACAGCTTCGACAATTTTATCTACGCTTGGGATACTTGCCGTCTCCAACGGCTCACTCATCGGCGGAGGTACGTCGGCGGCAGCCAGATTTACGGGGGCCGCATCGAGATAATCGAACCCGTGGCTGCCGTCGCCAAACTCGTATTCCATAAATTGGCCGGTGAACTCCCTGCCGGCGCCACAGGTCCCGAAGCCCTCGCTGACGGTTATGAGTCGGCCTGTCTTACGAACTGATTCGGCTATTGTTTTTACATCCAGCGGCTTTAGCGTTCGCACATCGATTACCTCGGCGTCGATACCATGCTCCTCGGCCAGGACTTTGGCGGCCTCCAGCGAGAACATCGCCATCCTGCTGTAGCTGACAATGGTCGCATCGCGGCCTTCCCTTTTGATGTCCGCGACGCCGAGAGGGATGATATAATCGCCTTCCGGCACCGGACCGAACTGGCCATAGGTGGCCTTGTGCTCGATAAAGACCACAGGATTGTCGCTGCGAATGGAGGCCTTGAGCAGGCCTTTTGCATCATACGGTGTCGAAGGCATCACCACATAAAGTCCCGGTGGATGCATGAGCCAGGCTTCGAGCGACTCCGAATGGTGGGCGGCGATACATCTGCCGACGCCACCCTCGGTACGCAGCACCATCGGAACCTTGGCCTTGCCCCCGAACATATAGCGATTATAGGCGCCGACGTGAACGAGCTGGTCCATCGCTATCGTAACAAAATCGACATACATAATCTCGGCCACCGGCCTTAGTCCCCGAAGAGCGGCACCGACCGCGGCACCGGCAATCGCCGCTTCGGATATTGCGGTATCAACCACTTTGTCGGTACCGAATTCGGCCGACAGCCCCCGAGTTGCCTGATACGCTCCGCCGTAAAGACCGACATCCTCACCTATCACGATAACGTTCTCATCTCTTCTAAGCTCATCTGCCTGTGCGGCCGAAACCGCCTGGCCGATAGTCATAACATCCATACCGAACTTAGACTTCACCACTGCTCTGGCTCGCTTGGTGGCCTCTTTCTTGGTTTTGTCGGTGGATGAAGCAAGAGCAGCGTCGAAGACAGCGGTTGCTTCCATTACCTTCGCCGAGGTGCCTCTTTCGGACTCGATAAGCGAAGCCTCGTAAGTTTCTTCGACATATACGTCTTTGGTCAAATCGGCGGGGTTCGGCCAGGGGCTGTCTATACCGAACTTTGTGGCCGTCTCGATGGTCGCAAAGGCCTTGTCCCTAATCTCGTCCAATTGTTGCTCTGTGCACAGCAAATCAGCCAGTAATTTTTCTCGCAAGACAATAATTGGGTCGCGGTCGTGCCAGGCCTTTTCCTCGGCCTTGGTGCGATAAGCACGCGGGTCACTTCTGCTGTGTCCGTACCAGCGATAGGTCTTGGCCTCGAGGATTGTCATCTGGTTATCTTTTCTGGCCTTTTCGATTGCGGAGCGGACCGCAAGAAAGACCGCAACCGCATCCTGGCCGTCCACAATCATAGCCGACACGTTATATGCAGCCGCTCTTTGGGCAATGTCCTTGATATTACTGGCTTTTCTCGTGCCCTCGACTGGCGAGCCGGAGAACGGAACGCTCATCCCGTAGAGGTTATTTTCGATTATCGCTACCAGCGGAACGCCCAGCGTTGAGGCCATATTCATTGACTCGTGGAAACTGCCGCAATTTGTGGAACCGTCGCCGAAAAATGAAAGAACGACCCTGCCGGTTTTTTTGTATTTTTCCGCTAAAGCCGCCCCGACTGCCGGTGCCTGATTGCCCCCGACGATGCCGGTTGAGCCAAGGTTGTTTTGCTTATCTACTTCGGCGATGTGCATTGACCCGCCCCGTCCCTTGCAGTAGCCGGTCTCTTTGCCCATCAGCTCAGCCATCATTTGGTTCCAGTGGTTCTGTCGGTCGTCTTCGCTGTCGGCGTACTTGTTGCCGATAGCACCGCAGTGGCCGTGGCCGCGGTGGGTCGAGCCGATGACATCGCCGCGCTCAATAGCTGCAACAGAGCCAACGGCGACGGCTTCCTCGCCGGCGTAGAGATGTGAGGCACCTTTGATAATATTCTGGCCCAAAAGCTCAAAAACCTTCTCCTCGAAGAAACGAATCTCATATATCGTCCTGAGCCAGTCCTTTGCCTGTTCCAGGGTAATAATCTTATCTTTTATAAGCTCTTTCAATTCCGGATGCGGTTTCTTTCGAGTGTCCTCAATGCAAAAATCCATACTTCAAATCTCCTCAAAAACAGTCTTGAGATGCTCCAAACGCCCTTTAATACGCTTGAGCTGCTCCATTAATAAAACCAAAAGTAAGAAATATAGTCATTTAACCCAAAAAATGCAACCTAAAAACTCCCACAGTTTGATTCCGGCGGAGGAGGAAATGTATCGAGAAATCATTTCACTGTTGAGCGAGCTCGGTTGTCAAGAGTATTAAACCAGCCATTCACGGTCCAAATGAGCGGTTGGATTATCTCAGCTTTTACCTTTCTTGCTGCTCACCAATTTCTTACGAAACGCCTCCGCTTCCCAGTTGTTAATGAAATCCTGCTCACCGTTGTTCAGGGCAAGTACGCCGCCGAATTTCGTCGCCCAACTGCGTATCATAAGTGAGCCGGTCGTAATCTCGGCAATAACCGGAGCACTTTTCGTCTCCGCCGCCACAAACAGTCCCAATCCCTTTACCAGAAACGCCGCTGATGGCTTTTGTCCTTTTCCAACCAATGAATTTAGTTTTGCAGTAATCGTTTTAGCGTCGTATCTATCGAGCCACATAGCTGGGCCGTTTGCATAAACCAGCTCATCCGGATTAAGCGCGCGTGTCGCCAGCAGTTTCGCCGCGTCTTTGCGGGCCATAAACGCAGCAATCGGCGCCCGTCTGCCAAAGTAACTCACGGGCAGGTGTTGACCGGTCGCATCGAAAACCGCCTTGCCAATTCCTGATTTGGCAGCGGTGATGTCACGGTTTGCGGGGGGCTTGGTCTTGCGCACTTTTGGCTCTTTTAATTTACTGCTGCAGAGCTTTATGACTTTGCGAACAAGTCTTAATGCAGCTTCGGCAGTTGTTGCGGTAACGAAAAGGCCGTGTTTTCCCAAAATCATAATGGCGGGCTTTTTCCCGAACCGGTTTTGGTAGTCGTCAACCAGATTCGCGATTTTCTTTGCGAGCATAAAGCCGGGGTTTGTGTACGGCACCCAGAGAGGTGGAAATTTCTCTTTCTTGAAAAGCTTCTCAAGCTCTGCCTTCCCATTTTTGGCATTTACGTATGCACCGATAGCAACAGGGTGCAGATGAATCACGTACTTATCGAGAAAAGCGTGCAGATGCGATTCCACCGATGGCCGGGCGCCGGTCTTCACATCATCGTCGCAGGCAAGCAAAAGACGGTCGACAACTTCCGGCTCCCTCGTACCGGCATCGAGTTTCGCTAATTTCTTGTCCCGGATAACACTCAGAACCGCATCGAGCCGCATCCTCCGCCAGCCGTTTTTCTTACTCATATCCTTCAGGGCCGTGCCGCTGGCCTTGATATACATATATTTACCATCTGCGGTTTTCACCGATGTATTACCGCCGCCGCCCTGAACAAGGGTAGTATCTTTGCCTGTGATATTCGATATTTTTATCAAGTCAGCTAATGCTTTACTCATTACCTTTCCTCTTGTTTACAGCTATTGTTATTTGTTCCTTTTAACGGTCCAGATAGTGCCGGTTATAAAATAAACTAAAGTTGGCCAAATGAGTATGTTTTTGAACGTCGCAAAATTCTGGTCATATTGGCTGCCTCCTGTAACGTATACCCAAATCGGCAAAATCAGGCATGTAAGAAGTGACGCCACCGCGACGATTCCGGAAATCCATAATACGACGTCTTTGTCACCTCTACTTTTTTGCTCTTTTCTGTTGGCCGTTGTTTTTTGAGCGGTTGTCTCAGGGGTTTGTTCTTCCTGTTGCTCATCGAACTTCTCACGAGCACCTGCAACAGAAGCGAAGACTATATACAACACAGCGGTGAGCAGCCAGACGGGCACGAAGAGAAAGAAAAGATGCAGCACTCCCGTCCGCTCCAGTACCAAAGCTGCCGCAATGGCAATGCCCCAGCTAAGTAAGGCCGGCCAGCTTACCAACAGTTTTTTGCGCGAAACCCAGAACTGGGTCAAGCCGAGCTTTGGAAAAATCCATTGTTCCACAAAAACAATCGAGCCAACAGGCATCAGTAACAGCCCATACAGGCCCACGAAATCCAACAGCTTCGTAAATACAAACGGAGAGCATGCAATTGCTGTAGTAACGGCTCCTGCTAAGAGCGTTACGAGCCATCGAGGCCATCCGGGCGTTACGGCCTGAAAGGCCAGGCCCGCACGGTACAAGGTTGGGTTTGAAGTTGTCCAGCCGGCAATAACGACAGCGATAATGCCGGAAACACCCAGAGCCTGTGACGCAACGCCCCCGGCGTCGAGTTCGCCTATCGCTTTGCCTAATATAAGTGCGGTTGTGGCGCCCATTATGCCTGCGCAAATCCACGCTAAATAGTGACCGAGAAACATCCCGAAGGCTGAATATAGGCCGTAAGATGTCTTCCTGGCATAACGCAAAAGCGCCATATCCGACAGCCCGCCGTGCATTGCGAGATTACATATCCACGCAAAAGCGCCCACCTGCCAGAAAGTAATTTGAGGATTGCCCGGCGGCGCAACGCCCGTCCAAATCGACTTGTTTGCCAGTGTCCAAAAATCGTTGATACTGCCGATTTGATGACCAAGCACCTTAACTGCTAATCCGGGCAGCATCGCCACTGCCCCGGCGATGAACATAAGAAACATCCAGGGTGAACAAACTTCTGCAAATTGTGCCAGCTTTTTGAAGCCGAGAATCGCGAGAGTAACGACAACCGCACCAACACAGATTACGACCAAAACAAATCTTATGTCCGTTGGAAACCACCCTGTTTGTTCCTCGATACCAAACGGGATGCGAACCGCTGAAGCTGAGACTGTTATCATACATCCGGCCAGGATGCAGAACAAAACAGCATTGAGAATGTTATAAACGGTTGTAGTAACCGGCCCGGCAATTTTACGAAGGTACCAATACAAGGTCAGGCGTGTCCGAACGGCAATTGGAGCGCAGACAAACGTCCAGGTCAACACAGCCATCAGGTTGCCGAGAAGCAGGCCCACAAAAACATCAAAGGCACTTGCCCCCCAGGCGACGAATAATGCTCCTATGACGAACTCAGTCCCGGCGACGTGCTCACCTGCAAAAACGCCGGCAAAATGTTTTCCGGGCTGAAGCTTGTTCTCGGAGACCGGCTCGCGCTCAAATTCGTAAAGTGAATCCATCCCCTTTATAGCACTGCTTTTGCTGTCAGAGGCCATATATTTTCCTTTCCGTTTATGAATTTAACTTTGTCTTAAGCTTGTTACCTTGGTCTCGTAGTCCCTTACTTCTTTCAGCCAGTCCGGTCCCACGGGAACATCCATTTTGCTGCAGTAGTAATCCCAGACCGCCCCGAAGGGCAGCGTTTTCAGTTCTTCCAGCATTGCCAGACGTGATGTAAAGTCGCCGTTACGCTCGAACGCACGCAGCTTCTCCGTCGGCTCCAGAAGCGCAATCAAAAGGGCCTTGAGCATGCAGCGTGTCCCTATCACCCACGCCGCCACACGGTTAATGCTGGCATCGAAAAGTCAAGCCCGATGTGTACTCTTTCGAGATAATCGCCGCGGACTATCTCTTCGGCGATGGCACGCAGCTCGTCTGAAAGGATAACCACATGGTCGCTGTCCCAGCGGACGCCCCTGCTGACGTGCAGCAGTATCCGGTCAAGAAACTCCATCACCGATGTTATCTTGTCGGACACAACCTCCGTCGGATGAAAATGTCCTGTGTCCAGACAAAGTAAAATGTTGTTCCGCACGGCATAACCGAGGTAAAACTCGTGCGAGCCGACAACATAACTTTCTGAGCCGATGCCAAAAAGCTTGCTTTCAACAGCATCTAAAAGATAACTGCGGTCTATCGATTCGGCGAATATCTCATCGAGCGATTGTCTAAGCCGCTGCCGGGGTCCTTTCCGGTCCACCGGAATGTCCTTGTACCCATCCGGAATCCACAAGTTCGTTACACAGGCTGTGCCTAATTCCTTTCCCATTGCAGCCCCGATTTTTCGGCACGCTATCCCGTGCTCCACCCAGAAGCGGCGTACGCCTTCATCGGCGCTGGCCAATGTAAAACCGCTGTCGGCTTTCGGGTGCGAAAAGAAGGTCCCATTAAAGTCCATCCCCAGACCGTTCGCCTTCGCCCAGTCTATCCACGCCGCAAAATGCTCCGCTGTCAGCTCGTTGCGCTCTATTTTGCCGGCCGTCTCTGCATACATTGCGTGCAGGTTCAGCCGCTGCTTGCCCGGTATTAGGCTCATAGCTTTTTCGATATCCGCCCGCAGCTCGCAGGCGCTTCGTGCCCTGCCGGGGTAGCCGCCTGTGGCAACGAGGCCTCCGCCGCTGAGGCCTTCGCTTGTCTCGAAGCCCCCTACGTCATCTCCCTGCCAGCAGTGCAGCGATATAGCTGTCCCGCTCAGCCGTTCTATTGCCTTGCCTGTATCGACACCGAGTTCAGCGTAACGCTGCCCCGCCGCCTCGTACGCTTTCTCAATTACTTTTAGATTACTCATCTTGTCGAAAATCCTTCACACAAAAAATAAAAACGAAAACTGTAATTTGGAACGTGTAACCATTATTTGATTTTCAAGGAATCCCTGTCAGGTAATTCAGGAAAAGCTGCGTGCGGCTCAGTCTGGTACCAGAACGCCACCGAAGAAAGGTCATCCTTCAGGGGCAGATATCTTCCGCCGCTCTGCCACCCTAATGCCTGCATTGTTACTTTCAGGTCTTTTTCAAATCTTATTGGGTCCATAATGTGCCAGCGGTAAAGCCCAAAACGCGGCTGCGTTTCAGACATTATCACTTGCGGCATACCCGCATAAGGCGTGTTGAATTCCTGATAACCACCGCCCTGTGGTTTGGAAAAACCATAAGAGCCGCAAAAATAATCTTCCGTCCCCGTACCGCAGATTGTCGGGAATTTCTTGTCCCCATCCATATAGAATTTAATCTCACCTTCACCCCACCAGCCGGGACTGTTCGAGCCCCACGTCATATACGTTCCGACGTATTGCCCTTGTCCTCGTATGCCGTCAACAATGGTATAGTCTTCTTTGTAGGCCAATGGATTAACACGCCGAAACTGTGCGTGAAAGTAAGCCACATCTTTCGGAACGTCGGTCAATGTATAATCGACCTGGTAATACAGCGTCATCGGCTTCTCATCGATATTGGTCATAGTAATCTTACAGTGTTTGCGAAACGGCATCACCCAATAACAGTTGAAGCCGCTCTTGGGATTGACACAAACCGCTAAAGAGGTAACCTTGATATACTGGCCCATACCGCACGCGAAGAAGTCGCCGGCGGGGCACTCAACGGAAGGATTCTCTTCCCCGTCCCAGTAAATTCGCAGGATATTCATACGATTATCACCTGTCGGAGTCATCCAGATGTGCTGTATCGCGCCGGGCCCTTGGATATCGGCCATCAAGAAAGTCTGCCCTGCCTTTATCCTGACCGAAGGTGAAACCTTCCAGCCCTCTCCCAGCTCGCGGGCAGCGTTGGCCCCGGTACCTTCTGTTGCCATACCACCCTTGCCCTTCTCGCCTGTGAAATTCTCCGGGCTGATAGACCGCGTTTTAGCGTTTGAAAGGCGAGGTAGATTCCCCAGGTTCATTTTCAAACCGTCGAATCCCGACTTCTGCTCAAAGCATCCGGTAGCCAAAAAGATTACCGGCAAGAGCCCGCAGAAAAACCAAATTCGCTTATTCGACTGCTGCCTCATTGCTATTTTATTTTTCATAATCGGTCCCTTTCCCTTTCTTAATTCGTTAACTTGTTTTACCTTTGTTTCTATGAATTTTGATACATTTCCAACAATTTATCTTCCGCCTCCTTCGTCCACAAACCATTATTTAGACGCGCAGCGACTTCCGGCATCCTTTCATTCAGCTCTTCCAATGTTACCAGCCCCATATCTCTACAGGCCGGATAGACAACAATCTTACCTGCTATCGACCGGTTTTCAACGGCCCGAATCCCCTCGGTTGCTCCCTCAAAACCGGTAATGGCTGCAACGCTGACGTTCGTATCGAGCCTGCCGGACTCGGCCTTTTCCAGCATTCGTTTCATATCATCCAAAGTCGAACCGCTTGTCCCTATGAAATACAATTGTTTCTCAATGTAAGTATCCAGGTCAATCTTAGCGGTAACGGTGGCGGGGATACCGGCGAAGATGTTTATCAGGCCACGCCGGGCCGCGCTGTGTAACGAGGCGGCAACAAGGCCGGGCACCGGCGCCATCAAAACAGTATAATCAAAAGCCGCCGTAATTTCATCCTTTGTTGGATTGTACGGCCTATACTCAACCCCGTTTTTCTCAGCTAAAGGCTCAGCGATTCTCGTCAATATCTGGAGCCTGTTATCGTCCAAATCCCCTGCGAAAACGCGCGCGCCCTTAACACCCTGACAGATGTTTCTTATCACGTGCATCGCGCCCATAGGCCCGCCCGCCCCGATGACATTAATCTTGTCACCTTCCCGAATCTCATCGGTTTCGGGGATAACTTCCATAGAATCAGCCGGCTCCGACCCTGTCGTGCCCACTATCCGAATACCGCCGTAGTGAACTCGCCCCACCATAGTAACGACATCTCTGCCGAATTTGCCGCCGCAAAGAACGATGTTTGAGAGTCCTCTTGTAGCAATCTTTGCGAACAGGGCCTCGACAGTATTGGCATCAGAACCAAAGTAAATTACATCGTCGTAACCGGCATCGCCAAGTTCTGACACATCCGCAACTATTTTGACCGGCACATCCAATTCCACGGCTTCTGACTTTGAAACCCACGTTATTTGGGCGGGCTTACCGTAGCGACCAAATAAATTCTCAAAAGCATCTTTTCCTATTTTTACATCAGCTACGACAAGCATCCGGCCGTCTGTTTTTATACTTGTACGTTCCTCGGAGACATAGGCATCTTCAACGCAGGCCCACGGCTCCACTAAGGCTATGGCCGAGGCCGAAAGCTCCTCGGAAACCGGTATCAGCATAGACTCACCTTCCGGCGATAGTATAACCCTCTCATCCATCAGCACATATTCCTGAAGGGCACCTTCGAAGTTATACCCGAAGGCGCCATTGGAGTTGGCCGTCCGCAGCCAACGGTAATCGGTCTGGACGAGGAAACGCTCGCCGGGCTTAACGTTTTCGACGCCGGGGCCAACTGCTTCGATTGTAACAACCGTTTCGTGTCCCGGCACCGTTGGCGCTTCGCCGGGGACATAGCTGGGTATCTCTTTGAGCACTCCAGTGTCAATGCCGGAGACTATTTCGCTTTTGCGAACATGTGAGGAGAATTGATTGAGCAATTTAAGGTCGGAAAAACACAGCCCAACCACTTCCACCCTGCAAAGAATCTGATGCCGGCCGGGCCGGAAGACCTCTTTGGACCTATTCAAAATAAGCTCGTCCGGACCGACAAGTTGGACAGCATATTGAGTTTTCGGCAAATCCGCCATAATAATGTGCGTCTCGTCTCTTGCGCCTTAATTTTTTTATCTCACAGCTCACATGCTGTGAGTTATTTTATCTAATATTTCCTGAGCAGTTACTTCCTCACTTAAACCGTCAAGTTTATCTTCATTCTGCGGCTGCAACGAGCTTCCAAGGGTCTCGAAAAATTCATTTTTCTCTGCAACGCCTTCAAAATTCTTCTCGGCCCACTCGCTCGTATATCCCAATCCGCATTGTTGTTGAAGCACCGAATGGGCATAAAAGATATGCGCACCTTTTAAGAATACCGATACCAAAGGTGAAAGCTCCTTGGTATCGAAATCATCCACAAACTTTTGTCCCGGGCTGTTCATTTCCGTCCCAACAACAATAGGCAGATACAGCTCTTGAGCTAATTCAACGACGCTGTACAGATTAGCCAATTTTTCCTCTCCATGTCCTGTTCCATAATTGCGGTCAGGAATAACATTAATCGCCGCTGCCCCGGTAGCTTTGCTCACCTCCAGTAGCTCTTCAATCGCCTTTTCCCCCGCGCTCGTTCCGTCCAGCCACGTTACAGTCGGGATGCCCCCCGCGGCAAGCACAAACCGATTAGTGTCAGCCATAAGTGGAAACGAGCCTTTATCAGGCACGACGTACCCCACACCGCCGCGCTTCATGGTCTTTGCTCGAATAGCATTCAACAAGTCCCGCCCTTCAGGTAGTGCTGATGATTCGACCTCAACGCCCAACTTCTCAGACCAGAACTGCTGTAGCGCATTATCATCATCGAAGATTTCTCTGGCTTTGCGGGTGTATGCAAGACAAATATGCCGCTCGGTCGGATTGCCTGACGGCGTCAGAACAAGCACGTCCCGCTCATAGTCCAATTCAACAGGCGTTAAATGCTTGTTCACCCGCCCCATCAAATCTCGGTTTCTTTGCTGGGCAAGTCTGCGAAGATTAAGCAAAAACTTCTTCAGTTGGCCTTGTAATTTGGCACTTGGGAAGCCCACTCCCATATGATAGGAAATACCCGGCTCGCCCGGCGAGTTAATCACTCTATCGGAAAACTCCGGCACAAAAACTCGCGTCTCGAAGCCGGCGCAGCCTTTCAGGCCCAACATCTTTGCCGCTTCAAGAAACTCTTCCAAAGCATCGAGAACATCAAAATCCACTACTCCCGCAACAGCCAATCCCCGCTTGCGTGCCAGCCACGCAAATTTGCTCGGCGAATAGCCGTAACTATTGTAAGAGAAAAAGGTATGACAATGCAGGTTGACATCCGTGCCGGGCTCCGGAAGAACTATCTCGCCAGACTGAACTTTTTCACATAGTGCCAGGAGTGCTTCCTTCCTCTCGGCGGAATCAAAACTATCCAGCTTTTGCTCGAGTTCTTCTATCAAAAAAATCCTTTCCTCGTCGCCCCCCTGCCGTTAACCAATAAGAGCAATAAGGTTATGTACTTACGACTTGTGTACCTTTTTGTATTGTTCTTCCCAGAGTGATGCTTCCTGCGGCTGATATTCTTTTAGCTCAAATGAATTACGGACAATTTCCCTCAGCTCGGCCAATGTTTTTATCTGTCCCGTCGCCTTGGCCTGTATCAAAAGATTGCCGCTCGCTGTCGCCTCTATCGGCCCCGCGATTACCTTCCTGCCGATTGCATTGGCTGTAAACTGACACAACAATTCATTTTGTATCCCCCCGCCAACAATGTGCAATACCTCAATCGGATGTGCTATCACCTCTTCGATAGCTTCCAGCACAAAGCGATACTTAAGCGAAAGACTTTCCAGTATCGCTCTTATCATCTGTCCCTTGTCGTGGATTGTCCTTTGCCCTGTCTCCGCGAGGTAGTCATTTATCCTCTTCGGCATGTCCCCGGGCGCAAGAAACGCGCTGTTATCAGGCTCAATATGGCAAACAAACGGCTCTGCCTTCTGAGCCATCTCGGTCATCTCCGCATACGATAACTCGGCCCCGTCTTTCTGCCATTGTCTTCGGCATTCCTGCATCAGCCATAGTCCCATTATGTTTTTCAGAAGACGAATCGTATTTTCAACTCCTCCTTCGTTCGTGAACTCATATTTGAAGCTCTTATCATTTACAATCGCCCGGGGCACTTCAACACCCATAAGGCTCCATGTCCCCGAAGACAGATACGCCCACTTCTTATTCTCTTCAGCCGGCACCGCGGCAACAGCGGACGCCGTATCATGTGAGGCGGTTGCAATAACGGGGATTTGGGTGCAGCCAAGTTCGTCTGCGATTGGTTTGCTTAATTGACCTGCAACTCTGCCTGTGCCGACGATGTCCGGCATAATCTCAATCGGCAGAGAAAGATTATCGAAAATCGCCTTCGACCATTGACCCGTTTTCATGTCCATCATTTGTGAGGTGCTTGCCAGGCTGTATTCGCCGAAAGTCACGCCGCATAAATAGTACGAGAACAAATCGCCTATAAAGATTAGTTTTTTTGTCTTACTCAGGGCTTGCGAATTTGCCAGGCGCATCGCAAGCACTTGATACAAGGAATTCAACTGCATAAATTGGATGCCGGTGCTCTCATAGATTTCGCGTTTGCCCATTATCTCGAATGCCTTTTCCAGCATTCCATCGGTTCGGCTGTCGCGATAATGATAAGGTCTCTCAATGAGTTTCCCATCGGCATCCAGCAGGCCGAAATCTACGCCCCAGCTATCGACGCCGATACCTGATATGTTACTTCCTGTCTGCTTAACAGCTTTTCCTATGCCGGTTTTTACCTCTGAAAGCAGCCCCTCAAAATCCCACCGGAGTGTGCCGTTCTCTTCAATCGGGCCGTTGCTGAAGCGATGGACTTCTTCAAGGAAAAGTTTATCAGCCGAGACCGAGCCGAGCATCACTCTGCCGCTCTCGGCACCGAGGTCAACCGCAATATATGTCTTCACTTCCGCCATCGCTAATTCCTTTATTCCTTATTATTTGATTCGTTAATATCAAGCATCGAGCATCGAGCAATGAAACGGTTTTATAATCCAAATTCTCTTCGATTGCAAAGGAAAATCGAGGTATGAATGCGTGCCCGCCATCTTTGTGCGCACAGAAATTGTGCTTTTATGGAGCAAAACTTCTGGACAAAACACTATTTGGGAAATTATACGACAAAACACGATGCGAATATGGCTTTGGCGACGAGGGACAGCCGAAACTTGGCTGGTTGGCAGTAACTACGTTGGCTGGAAGCGCACTTTGGCCTGGCCGATGAGATAAAAACTGCCGGTAATGCAAATCAGGTCTTCTTTGCCGACAGCGCTTTTTGCAAGCTGCAAAGCCCCACCCAAACTCGTAGCCGTCTGATACATCTTGCCGCATATTTCCGTGTACATCTCAGCCAGATCTTCCGGGGACGTCGCTTTCGCCGATACACTGCGGGTAAAAATAACCTTGTCAGCTCCGTATTGTAACTGACGGAGCATCCCCTCAACATCCTTGTCCCTGTTACAGCCAAATATTACGACCATAGAATCGTATGGAATATTCTGGCCTATTGCGTGTATCAGGGCCCGGATACTTGCGGCATTGTGAGCGGCATCTATCATAATTCTCGGGTCATCGCAAATCATCTCCATCCGGCCCGCCAGGGAGACCTCGCTAAGTCCCTCTGTCGCCTTTTCGTCATCTATTTCGTAGCCGCTCGCTTTGAGTTTATCTAACATAGCCAGCGCCAAACCGCAGTTGATGGCCTGATGTTTGCCCTGCAACGGCACCCGCAGGTGTTCAAATTTACTCGTTGGTGTCGTCAGGCAGATTCTCGTATGCGGGCCGTCCTCACGTGACGTTTCAAATCGCTGCGAAAAATCTATATCGACGCCGGTTACGCTAAACGGCGCCCTGACGGCGGAAGCACACGATCTTAGAACACGCATTGCGTCAGGGTCCTGCTCAACAGTAACTACCGGCACACCACGCTTGAACACCCCTGCCTTCTCTTTGGCAATGCTGCCTATTGTTTCTCCAAGCTGATACTGGTGGTCAATACTCAAACTGGTAATTCCGACGACTTCCGGCCGAATAACATTGGTGCTGTCCAGTCTGCCGCCCATACCGGTTTCAATCACGGCAATATCAACATCCGAATCCACAAAGTGCATGAACGCCAACGCCGTCATAATCTCAAAGAAAGTGACCTTCTCGGCCTTGCCTATTTTCTCTACCGGTGCATAAATGCGGTTCAGCAAGCCGAGCATTTCACGCTCGCTAATCATTTTTGAATTGACCGTAATCCGTTCATGCAGGTGTACTACATGCGGCGAGGTATATAATCCAACGGTGTAATCATTCGCATCGAGCATCTTGCCCAGCATCGTGGCCGTCGAGCCCTTTCCTTTTGTGCCGGCTATATGAACTGTAGGGACTTTTTTGTGAGGATTACCAACTAAAGACAGCAGCTTTTCCATCCTCTCGAGGCTAAACGTTGTAACGTTATAACGAAGATGCCTTTCCTTTTCGTAATCAGTCTTCTCGTACAGGTACTTAATAGCCTCTTTATAGGTCTTGAAAGCCTTTTTGCTTTTGACCCTGGCAACCTTGGACGCAGCCCGTGCCCCCCGTCTCTTTCCGATTGTTTTTGCAGGTTTTACCATCAATAACCATTATAACAACAAACAAGTACCCAAGTCAATACCAGGATGCCGGGAAACACCGCAAAACGTCAATATAATCCGTAGATATAGAAATGTAAAACCTTGTTGATAAACAGGTTATAAAAAAGTCGGCTTTGCGCCGTTATCTTTCGAAAAGACTTTTTACATCGCTAAATGCCTGTTTTTTTTGTTATCGGATTATGCTTCTCAAGACCGATTTGCAACCCGATACAGCCCTGGCCACAGGTTGGCCAAATAGTATTTGGCACTCAATTGTACCAGCTTCTACTACACTTCATTTAACACCGCCCCGCACCATCGATCTGCGGCACTCTTACCCAGTCCAGAGAAAGGAAAGCTCCCAGATTTTCCACGGCCTCCATAAATTTATTATAATCCGCTGGTTTAATCATATAAAAACTACACCCCATCTCGTAGTAACGCTCAACCTCGCTTGCTTCATCCGTCGTCGTCAGTATAATTACCGGAATCTTTCTCAGTTCCTCGTCCTCTTTCATTTGACGAAGGACCTCTTGCCCATCGACCCTGGGCATTCGAATGTCAAGCAGCAATAAATAACGGCCCTTTTCTTCGCATTTCGCCCGCCTGCCCCTCCTGAACAGAAAATCCAGTACCTCCTGACCATCCTTGAACTGCAGAATATCATTCGCGACACAACTGCGCCACAGATTTCTCTTTACAAGCTCAACGTGTCCCGGGTCATCTTCGGCGATAAGGATAACCGCATCCTTATTCATTTTACTACACCTTTTGATTTCGGCATTCCATCTATCTGCGGTACCTCAACAACAGAAAGAAGCAGGCCGACTCTTCGAACAGCTTCTGCAAAATCCTGGTACTCCACCGGCTTGACTATATAGACACTACAACCAAGGTTGTGGCACCGCTCTATCGTACGCGGGTCATCTGTTGTCGTTAACATAACCACGGGAATCTTCTTTAATTCAGGGTCATTCTTGACTTTCTCGAGAACTTCCATTCCGTCTATATTCGGCATGCGAATATCCAACAACAAAAGATACTCCTTATCGTGCTCACGTTTGGCCCCGTCACCCCTTACGAAAAGGAAATCCAGTGTCTCCTGGCCGTCAGCAAATCTGAGTATCTCGTTACAGACACCGGCACGCTGAAGACTCCTCTTTATCAGCTCAAAATGGCCCTCGTCATCTTCGGCAATAAGAATAACACCCTCTTTGTTCATGCTTTTCCTTTCCTGTCAACACTGCTTCTTTTATCAATCAAACACTCGGCAAAGACACAAAGAACTTGCTGCCTTTTCCAGGCTCCGATTCCACCCATACCTTGCCATTATGCCGGTCGAGAATGTGCCTGACAATAGTTAATCCAAGTCCTTCTCCACTTTTCCTGTCAGGTTCGAGACGATGGAATATCTCAAATATCTTACTCTGATGCTCCCCGGCGATACCCACTCCATTGTCCTCCACACAATAAATACTCTGACCATCCTCAATTTTAGCGTATATACGTATCATCCCCGGCTGGGATTCGTCAAGATATTTCAACGCGTTATCGAGAATATTGGAAAAAACCTGGTTTATCTGCGAAGCATCACCAACGCTGGGCGGCAGTAACTCAATATCCACCGTCACACCCGCTTCCTTTACCTGGTACTCCATACTCTTGGTGACATCAGTGAGCATCGCGTTCATATCTAACGGCTCAATATGCACCGCCGCCTGGCCTAATCGGGAAAGCCGCAGCAGGCCGGAAAGCAGAGAATCCATCCGCGTTGCACTGCTCAAAATAAAGCCCAATGCCTCAGGAACATCCTTATTCAAAACGGTACGCACTTCCCCATTCATATCTGCACTCTTAACCTTGTCCTTAAGAGCCGAATGTATCAGGTCACAACTGCGAGATAACTCATTACCAAAACCCTGAATATTAACCAGCGGCGCACGCAAATCATGTGACGTAACGTACAAAACCGACTCAAGCTCTTCATTCTTCAAGGCAAGGGTCTCCATGAGATGCTCCCGGTCATCTTCTGCCCGCTTGCGCGCCGTAATATCACGGCTGATGCCTATAATCCCCGTAACATTTCCGCGACTGTCCCTCAAAGGAGCTTTCGTGGTTGAATACCATTTACGATTGCCTTCCGGGTCTACTGTCGGTTCCTCCTGGCCAACCAATAGTTGGCCCATCTTGATGACGTTCTGGTCATCGGCATAGTATTTGGCCGCCAGTTCCTGCGGGTAAAATTCAAAATCCGTCTTTCCAAGGAGCTCGTTCGGCGTCGTCGCCCCCATTAAACGCGCCACGGCCATATTGGCGACAATAAATCGGCTTTTCGTATCTTTGACATAGATGTTGTCCGGCATGTTGTCTATCAGAGTCCGCAACAGATTGCGTTCTTGCGCCAGCGACTCCTCTGCCTGCTTGCGTTTAGTAATATCCTGTATCGTTGAGCGGATACCCCGGATGTGCCCTGACTCATCACGCAGAAGCCGAATACCGACGAGCACCCCAAGTGTACTTCCATCTTTTCGCCGAAGCGTCCTCTCGAAAATCCGCCCGGGTGGTATGTCGCCGGCCAGCTTATCAGTAACCGTATCCCGCGACTTCTCTTTCTCGGCCGAAAATTCCCACACAGGCCTGCCTAACATCTCCTCTGCGGTGTACCCGAGCATATCGAGTTCTGTCCGGTTCACTCGCGTAATCCGCCCCTCCGTGTCCAGTTCATGGTAGCCGATGGGGGCTTCGTCATAGAGTTCCTGAAACCTTGTTTCTCTCTCTCGCAGTTCCTGTTCGACGATTCCCGCCAAAAAGGCGTAGATGACAAACGCCCACCACATCGGCAACAATGCCCCGATGACGTCCTCTATCCTGTCCAGGGCCCTGGTGTCCCAGGACCACTCCACGAAAAGGCACACTCCATAACACAAAGTAAAAACCAGAAGACCCAGGAACACCAACTTTGCCTTTGGCTCCAGAGCCCGCTTCCAACCTCTCAACATCACAATCAGCCCAACCGCAGACGCCAGGAGAGTGATAAGGTCAAAAGCCGCTACAGGGTCAGGGTGCATCACAAAGCCTCCTTTCTCTCTAAGTCCGCTTGTCCGCTTGGGGACGCCTGACCGCCGGGACGCCTTGAGGCCGAGTCCCGAGGACTGCTGCCAAAAACCTTCCAACACCACGCCGCCACAAGCACTGAACTAACCGCTGTGCACAAATGCTCAACGAAGTTCAGAATCCCTTCCCAGAAAAAACCTTCGAGCACCGTCAGCACCCAGCCGGCCAGCAGCAAGTAGAACGCCACAATAAGAATCTTCGATGCCGTAAGTTGTTTGAGTCGCGACCGATTACCTAAAATAAACGTCAAAACACCCACGCCAAGCAAAAGCATAACAACTTCATTTTCAAATATCTCGTATATCATTCTGATAACCTTGTAATTGTTTAAGCCGCCAATGGTTAAATCCGCCACCTGTAGGGGCAACCCTCTGTGGGTGCCTCTGGGCAGGAACGCAGGACTGCCCTTACAAAGGATGAAGTGCGGATTCCGTGCTTTTTCTATAAATCATTATAGCAAGAGAAGATGCAGCAGACAAGTAAATTCTCTTCGCACCCCCGCACCGATTGGGCATAGACTCACGCCTAACAATTTTACCGCCGAGCTCGCAGTCCTTGGGACTCCTTACGGAGAGACCCATTTGCAATGCGTGGCTTTCGCCGAGTAGGGGCGGTTCGCGAACCGCCCTTAATTCTTTCTCGGCGCTCTTCCGGCATTGCCGTACAAGTGGCAATGACGGATTCTCTGCGGTTGTCTTTTGCGTTATTTTTTGTTGACCATCGGCGGTTATTAGCTAAACTCCAGCTAAAAGTGTCGTCTTCAAAATAGCTCAGGAATGCCAAAATCACAGAAACATTCCGTTGATATCGAAAAGTGGCTCAAATTAATCAGGGCCGGCAGTGTCGGCCCGACTACTTTCGGAAAGTTTATAAACCATTTCAATTCGGTAGATGGCGCCTTGGGCGCTTCGGTCAGTGAGCTGGCCAAAATAGATGGAGTAGGTTTCAAAACCGCCGAACAAATTGCCGCGACGCGTAACAAATTCGATACAACCGCCGAACTGGAGCTGGCCGAGAAGCTTGGCGTCTGGATAATCCACCTTGATGATAAGCGTTATCCGCCCGTACTCAAACAGATTTACGACCCGCCGCCGGTTCTCTACATCAAGGGCAGTTTGACCCGGCAGGACAATTTGTGCATCTCGATTGTCGGTTCCCGGCGATGCAGCCTTTATGGCAGGGAGCAATCTTCCCGCCTTGCACACTTTTTAAGTTCAGCCGGATTTACTATCTGTTCCGGAATAGCCCGCGGCATAGACACCGCCGCACATCAGGGAGCGCTATCAGCCGGCGGACGCACATTTGCTGTACAGGGCTGCGGCCTGGCAAATATCTTCCCGCCGGAGAACAAGAAACTGTTCGAGCTCATATCGGATTCCGGCGCCTGCATCAGCGAATTGCCGCTGCGGTACGAGCCGATGTCTGAGAACTTCCCGCCCCGCAACAGAATAATAGCCGGCCTGTCACTGGGGACAATTGTTGTCGAAGCCGGCCTGCGCTCGGGAGCGCTGATTACCGCAAGGGCCGCACTGGAAAATAATCGCGAGGTGATGGCGGTGCCGGGCAAAATCGATTCGCCGCTGAGTAAGGGTTCCCATCAATTGATAAAACAGGGGGCGAAGCTAATCGAATCCGTCGAAGACGTGATGGAAGCCCTCGGCTATATCGGCAAACAATTAGAAACCCACGCAACCGAAGCGGCGGCAAAGGCCTCGGAAAAGGTCGAGACGCCTTTATTTGATGCGAGCCAGTTAAATCTCAGTAACTCTGAAAGAACGATTTACGATTATCTAAGTAAAGAGCCGTCGCACATAGACCAGATAATCACGGACACCGATTTAGCGCCGGGCAGTATAAACGCCGGCTTGATATCCCTTCGCCTCAAGGGCATCATAAAGCAACTGCCGGGAAACCTTTTTCTGAAACTTTAAGTTCTTTTATATTATAAAAGGTTAATCGTTATGGTTTTTTACATATTTTATGCGTCTGGCGAGTTCATCTTCTGTAAAACAGAATCTCCTGTCATATCCTCTTGTCCATATTCGTCCTGACCTGCCAAGCTTGTGAAGTGCGAACATCGCTTCGTTCTTATACCTGCTTACAATTTTCCCTATCGGTTGATATGACCACCTTGCTGCTAAATGTACATGATTACTGCAAACCGCTAACGCCTCGACCTGTTGGCCTGTTCTCTGGGCTTCTGTTATTATTGTTTGATGAACAACTGTTTTTTCTTTTGATGTTAATTTTACTGCCGGCCCCTTTTGAAGTTTTTTGCACAAACTATAAATATGTTCGTCGCCGTCCAATACTTTTCCATCTTTGACATATCTTCGTTTGTCCCCTTGCAACCAACTACCGTACGTTGTCCATGTAACCATATACCCTACCGTTTTTGCCATAACTTTGATGTTA
>DUZJ01000049.1 GCA_013349615.1 Planctomycetota bacterium
CAAAAAAACGGCTGAAAAGTAAAAAAAATTCATATATCCGTATTTAGCACGATAGACACGGAACGGACAGGTCATACAATTGAATATATGTGAAAAGGCCTGATTCTTTGGCTAACTCTCAAGAGCGTTGTCTGGCTGGAATTGCCTTTAATGCGGCCGAAAAGTGCTTGAATAAAACAGGGGATTTTAATATAATGATATACGTAGCATAAACATAAAATTCTGGAAGGAGACCAATCATGAAAACAAAAATTATAACAATTTTAGCGGCAGCGGTAATTTTCTCTTTTACAGGATCTGAGCTTACAGCCGTGGAAGATAAAATCTTTACCAGCGATGGGGTTATACAGGAGGGTGATGAGTACTGGAATGTAAGAGTATATGATACAGTGGGTGACCATACCATAGTGGATATGACCGGCGGGACAGTAGATTCATTGTGTGCTCATCACGAAAGCATCGTCAATGTCAGCGGAGGGGACATAGCTACGCTTCGTTCGCGCGACTCCAGCAGTGTAAACGTGTTTGGATGTTCTATATATGAACTATATGCTGATGATAGAGGAACCGTGCATATTTGGGACAATGCGCATGTGGATATACTACGTACTCGTAGCGATAGCATGACGACCGTGGCAGGAGGAACTTTAGGTCTTATTTCAGCCTCACGATTCGGAACCGTGAATCTAATAGGTGGTCTGGTATATGATTATTTAGCAGCAGGCGATTCAGGGATAATAAATATATATGGATATCGTCTCACCAAAATCGACACTGGTGGACATTATGGCTCTGGCTTTGTTAGCGGTGAATGGTTAGACAAAACTGCGTTTAATATTGACCTTTCAGGAGCTGATACGTACTCACGCGTGATATTGCATGAGATACCTGAGCCGGCAACAGTATTGTTAATTGCAGTAGGCAGTGTGTGTTTAAGAAAGCGAAGGACGTTTTAAGGAAACTATATGATAAGGAAGGGAGATTTGAAAATGTGTAAATTGAAGGCAGGAATTTAAAAAATCAGGCGAATAATGGTATAATATTATTCAGGTAAAATGTTCATCAAATTTGAAAGGAGTGAGTTATGGTTACAAAAAAGATAATAACAATTTTGGTGGCGGTCCTGCTGGTTTCAGCAGCGAATGCCAGGGCGGTAACGGACAAGGATTTTTATAGTAATGGGGTTATACAACACGGTGATGAGTACTCGAATGTAGGAGTATATGATACAGTGGGTGACCATACCATAGTGGATATGACCGGCGGGACAGTAGATTCATTGTGTGCTCATCACGAAAGCATCGTCAATGTCGGCGGAGGGGACATAGCTATGCTTCGTTCGCGCGCCTCCAGCAGTGTAAACGTGTTTGGAGGTTCTATATATGAACTATATGCTGATGATAGAGGAACCGTGCATATTTGGGACAATGCGCATGTGGATATACTACGTACTCGTAGCGATAGCATGACAACTGTGGCAGGAGGAACTTTAGGTCTTATTTCAGCCTCACGATTCGGAAGCGTGAATCTAATAGGTGGACTTATATATGATTATTTAGCAGCAGGCGATTCAGGGATAATAAATATATATGGATATCATCTCACCAAAATCGACACTGGTGGACATTATGGCTCTGGCTTTGTTAGCGGTGAATGGTTAGACAAAACTGCGTTTAATATTGACCTTTCTGGTCCCGGCACTTACTCGCGTATCATTTTCCACGAGATACCGGAACCAGCGACTGTACTGTTAATTGTAATAGGCAGTGTATGTTTAGGAAAGCGTAGGTCTATGAAAGAAAAAACTTGATGGTGATTTATAATCCAGAACACAAAAAGAAACAAATAATGCGGAAAGGCAGGAAAATGATGAAAACGAAAATTATAACAATCATGTCGGCAGCGGTAATTCTTTGTTTTACAGGATCTGAGATTTACGCTGTGCCGATAGATAAAATTTTTACCAGCGATGGGGTTATTATAGAGGGGGATGAGTATGCAAATGTATACATTTACGACACACCACCTGATCGTACAACGGTAAATATGTCTGGCGGAAGCGCTTACAATATACTCACCTACGATTACAGCAGACTAAATGTAAACGGTGGGACCTCGGAAGTGTATGCACGCAATGAAAGCACGGTTAATATTGGCGACGGGGTAGTATACACACTGGATTCGTATGATTTCAGCATGGTTAATATCTTCGGCGGACAGACCTACCATGTAACTGCTTATAATACTGGTACTGTCAACGTTTTGGATAATGCAACTTTAGGTACTTTATTCGCTCATAATTTTGGAGTCGTAAATATGTCCGGTGGAAAAACTAGTCGTATCGGAGCAGCAGAATTCAGTACGGTGAACTTGTCTGGAGGTTTGGTAACTGATGATTTAGCAGCCGGAGATTCGGGTATAATTAATGTTTACGGATATGATCTTAATAAAGAATCAATCGGGGGAAAATATAACTATGGCTTCGTGAGCGGATATTGGAAAGATAGCACTCCATTTAACATAAGCCTCAATAGTCCTGATACCTATTCACGTGTTATGCTTATACCGGAACCATCAACTTTATTATTATTTTTAATTAGCGTTCCTTTCCTGAGAAGATTTATCAGATAAAACAATTTCCAATTACAAAAAGGAGGTGCTCTATGAAACTGTTAATCAATCTCATCGTAATTATAATCATAGGTTTTGTTCATTGCTTTGTAAGTATAAGATCGGCGGAAGCAAAATCTGTTTATTCCATTACCGACCATCATGCCAGCACACTTAGGGCGTATAAGATTGTCAGTGACCAGCTTGAGTATCAGGCAAACGTAGATGTAACAAATTATGCTTCCGGTGCTGTTGACGTTACAATCGATTCCAATCTGGAGCTTCTTTTCATAACTTATGAAGATGCCGGCAAGATAGTCTGGGTTAATGCCAAAACCTTACAGCAGGAAGGATTTATAGACTTAAGTGGAGAGCCCTGCTATACAGGCAGCCTGGGGGGAATCGTTGCAGACGAGCAAAAACAGAGAGTGTATGTTGTGGGAAGAGCGCTCAACAGGCTTTTCATTCTCGCCTGGAATGTTAACCAGAAAAAGCTTATGCTGATGGACCCTCAGGATCCGAATCAGCCGTATAGTGGGGGTGATCCATACGTTACACTCACAGATCTGGAGCCTGGCACTGGTAGCTGGGGAGTAGCGTTGGATGAGAATACCAGGCGATTATATGTTGGTAACAACACTGCCAACGTTCATATATACGATGTTGATAATAACTGGGTACATCTGGGTACGCGTGACGTTGGTCGGACCGTGGCGGACATTGAGGTGAATCCCAACAATGGTACGCACAATGCCTTTCTTTACTGTGGGGCTTTATACACCGGTCCTGGAGGTGGCCATAATTTTTTGGTAAAACATAACCTTGAAACTGATACAAATCCCAACATCGAGCAGGATATTGGAACAGTACCGATTGGAGTATCAGTTGACACTGATACTGGACTGGTCTATGTTGGCGTATCTAATAATGAGATAAGGGTATATGATTGTTCGAGCTACCCTTTCGTCCAAACCGATTCGGAGAATACTGGTGGAGGATCCGGGCCAGCGGGGATATGTGTGCCGACCGGTGATGTTTTCTATAAGCCGCATGTTTTCGACGTGAACAAGGTCGATAACGTCAATGACGTCGATTGCGCTTCTCCTCTGATTAGCGAAGAAGAACACGAGATACTCGGAATCCCATACAACTGGCTTTATTATAATATCGCCTGGGATGCTAATGGCTATGCAGATAGCAATGTTGTAATCGTTGATTACCTTCCGAAGGAAGTTAATGAGCCAAACTTGATTTCTGACGGTGGTGTTTACGATAGCAATGAACATACGGTTACCTGGAACATCGGCGATATTTCGGCCTCGGATTCCAACACTTTCCAGATACAGGTTGGAGTCAATTACTATGCCCGGCCCGGCGGTATTATTACCAATCTTGTCGTTATGGAAAGCGACAATTATTACACCGAAGCCGTAATAGATACAAACGTATGCTGTTACGGCGGGAACATAATCTATGTTGACAAGGACGCCAACGACCCTAACAGCTACAATAACGGCACTTCATGGGACGATGCCTATATTGATTTGCAGGATGGTTTTACAGGTGCACGGAAGTGCGACTGTGACGCAATATGGGCGGCAGAGGGCACGTATAAGCCGACCGATGATATAGACGATACTTCTGCGTCATTTGAGCTTATTGAAGGCGTTGGGGTATTCGGGCACTTTGGCGGTATTGGCACGTATGAAGAAAGTACGAGCGAACGCAACTTTGCCGATGTGAACAATGAAACTTTCCTTGAAGGTAAAATCGGCGAGAATTACTATGAAGCGGTTAAATATATTGTGAAGGCAGAAGACATTCAAGATGCCATTGTGGACGGCTTTACTATAAGAGGTAGTTACAGCGGTGCCGGTATTTATCTTGATGATGCTGATATCGCGATTGTCAACTGCAAACTAGAGGATAACGACGACTATGGTGTTTATGCTACCGCCAATACATCCTCTTATCCTGACATACACAATTGTCTGTTTATGGACAATTCTACTTACGGGTTGTCTTGCAACCGCTCCCGGCCAGTGATAACCAATAGTATCTTCAAAGGCAATAATATAACTAAAAGTGCTATATTTGCTTCTGCGTCTGTTATCGAAATGGCCGAATGTACGGTGGAGAACCACACAGGTAACAGTATATATGTTTCCGATACCGACATAGAGATAGAGGATTGTTCTATAAGAAACAATAGCAACTGTATATTTTGTTCTGATTCCAACCCGGTAATAAAACAATCCGTGATAGAGGACAATGCCGGCACGGGTATATACTGTCTGTCTTATTCGACACTTAGTCTTACTAACAGTGTGATTCGCTTCAATAATGATTTCGGAATATACCTTAAGGATACGTTGTCCACCACAATAAAGAACAACTGGATACACAACAATGGCGCTGATGGCTATGGTTATTACGATTGTGGAATTTCCTTTGATGGCCAAATTTCTCAACCTTTAGTCAGAAACAACACGATTATAGACAACTTTCGATATGGAATTTATTCGTATTCCGGCACTGAGCCAAATGTGGTCAACTGTATACTTTACGAGAACGGCACTCAATTAGGTACCTACAGCGGCGAACCTTTAGGGAACGTAAAGTATAGCTGTATCGAAGGTGGCTATGACGGCGTCGGAAACATCAGCAGCGACCCATTGTTTATGAATCCAACCGACCCGAACGATTTCCATATAGACGAAGATTCGCCATGCAAAGATGCCGGCGACCCCAATGGTAATTATGGCGATGAAACCGATATCGACGGTGAAGCTCGCATTATCAATGGCCGTGTTGATATGGGCGCCGACGAATATTACTGGAGCCCTGCCGATTTCAACCGTGACGAAATAGTGAACTTCTTCGATTATGTCCTCTTTGCTAATGCCTGGCAAACAAACCCGGCCGATGATGATTACACCGATATTTTCGACCTTGCCGACAACAATTCCATTGATTATGCCGACCTTGCTGTCTTTTGCGACGAATGGCTCTGGGAGGCAGCCTGGGATGAAGGATGGATGATGTGTATGGGCGGCGGCGGTATGGGCTTTGGCCTTGAAAGCATAAGCCTTGAAAATTCCAAGACCGCTTTAACTGACAATAGAGATGCCCTGATGCTATCAACTGCAACAGAAAGTCTGCAAACAAGGCCTGAAAGGTTAGCTGCCAAGAGCCAGAAGTTCTATGATATTACGCCGGAGACAACAATATCGGCGATGCAAAAAGCGTTAGATGCTCAGAAAGTCGACATCGAAGTTAGTATCAAGGAAGTTCTTACGTGGCTTGAAGAACTTTGGCTTACAGATGCGGAAGTAAGAAAAATGATAAGCGAGGACGAATGGCTGAAGTTTATGGAATCCGTAATACAAGCGATAAAAGAACAGATGTAAAATTACACATCAAAATTAGATGTTCGAACGATGCCCCCCAAATACCCTACGACTACGCTCAGGGCAAGAATTTGGGTGCTAAACTTACTTTTGAGGGGGATTATTGCTGAGGTTTTTCGGTTCTGACTATTTTGATGCGTTGAATTCTTCTGGGCCCGGCGGAGGTGATGGTGAATTTTAGATTATCGTAATCGAATGTTTCGCCGGTTTTGGGGATGTAGCCCAAGTGTGAGAAGACAAAGCCGCCGATAGTGTCGTAATCTTCGTCTTCCGGCAGGTCCAAATCGAACTGGTCGTTCAGGTCATCGACGTATGTTCTTGCGTCGGCCTCAATAGTGTTTTTGTCAATTTTCTTTACGGGCTCTGTTGGCGTTTCTTCATATTCATCGGTTATTTCGCCGACAAGCTCCTCAATGATGTCCTCTAATGTAACAACACCAGCCGTTCCACCATATTCATCTAACACAACGGCTATATGTAATTTTCGCGATTGAAATTCGTGGAGCAGGGTCCTGAGAGGCTTTGTTTCAGGGACGAAATAGACGTTTCTCATTTTGTTTCTCAGCTTGAAGTCAGCCGGGTTTTTGCCGATATCAGTCAACAGGTCCTTTGCGTAAATCAGGCCGATTATCTTGTCGATATTTTCCTCGTAGATGGGGACACGCGTGTGGCCTGCTGTGATGATAGTATCCAGGACCGTCTGGAGGTCGGAATTGACCTCCACCGCGGTTATATCTGTGCGAGGGGTCATAATTTCGTCTGCGCTGGTTTCGTCTAACTCCAGCACACTTTCTATCATCTCCTGCTCTTCTTTGTCAACGACACCGTCCATCCTGTGCTGCTCAAGGTCTGTCAGGAATTCTTCCTGCTTTTCTTCCTGCTGCTCTTCCGGTGATATCCGGGCTACTCCGGCTAAACGCCTTACAAAGCCGTCATACAGTTGAAAGATGTAAAGAACCGGCCAGGCTATGGTTGCGGAGAGCATCAGCATTTTGTACGTTCGGCTGAGGACTTTTTCACCCGCATATTTTGCCCAGGCGTGGGGTATTGCCAGGCTGAATATCGAAAAAATCGCCGTGGCGATAATAAACGTAAGCAGGTAGTCACTAAGCTGTGGACCGCCTTCGTGCGTCGCTGCAAAGATATCAAGCAGCAGCAGCAGTATGCAGCAATTGGCGATGAGCCGATATAAAGAGCAGGTCAAAATCAGTTTTTCGGCATTTTCCACTAAATTATCGGTGAGGTTTCCTTTGTTTTTTGCTTTGAAGGCCTCCTGTAATTTGGAATATGAGAATATGCGGAGCGCTGCGGCGTTAACGGAGAAAAATAACGCGCCACCTGCGAGCAGACAAATCAGCAGCACTGTCCAACCAAGACCCACTTAATGTCCTTTCAATCCGAGACAAATCTCTAATATCGAAGAAGGAATATCGAATTTGGAAGTTTATTTTTCGTGATTGAATAATCGATATTCATTTGCCCTTATTATATACCAAACCGTAACCGAGTTGTTGTAAAATTTCGTCTTCAGTATCGTGCATTTTTTTTGCCTGTTCCCGTGTGGAGTCGTCAAATCCAAGGTTGTGGAGCAGGCCGTGTGTTACATAAAGCGCCAATTCCGCTTCGTTTGAATGACCTCGTAAATTTGCTTCTTTGACGGCCATTTCTCCGTTAACGACCAGCTCGAATAATTTGGGGGACCGTGAGGACCCCAATCGCCTTTCCTTGCGGTCAGAAACGTCCTTTTTTTGCGTTTGGGAGCCTCTGCCTCCGGAAGTCCGGGCCTGGTCGTCCGAAAGGTTGAAACTCAAACAATCGGTAGTGGACTTGCGAGACAGAAACTGTTTGTTTACTCTGCGTATTTCGCCGTCTCCTACTATTGCAATACTGACCGTTGCTTTTGAGAGTTTGAAACGGCTGCATACGGCTTTGACCAATTTCTTTAGATTTGGAAGGTCAACATCCGGACCATTGAAGTTTACGGCGACTTGAACGGCTATGTCTTGCTCTTCTTTGGCAGGGGGCATAATGGTTAATTGTTTTTTTGGTCTTTTTGCTCGGCTTGAGATTGCGGCTCTTCCGGCACATCCGGTGCTTTTGGATATGCGACTCGGCCGTGATAGTGTGCCGCAAGCGTTTTCGATATACTTGTCTCTATCTGACTTAATTCCCTTAGAGAAAGGTCGCATTCATCGAATTGGCCGTCCTGCAGACGTTTCATAGCTATATTATGTACGGCAGCTTCAATTTTCGTTGGTGTTAGCTCTGGTGGCATAGACCTGACGGCGCCTTCTACGGCGTCAGCCAACATTACAATGGCGGCTTCTTTGGTCCTCGGCTTCGGGCCGGTATATCTAAATTCACTTTCCGAAGGAGGAGACTGTTTTTCATCTTGTTTCTTTTTCGCCTCACTGTAAAAATATTCGACCAGCGTTGTGCCGTGGTGTGTTTCGATGAACTGACGAAGCACGGCGGGCAAGCCGTATTCCTTGGCCATTTCTATCCCGTCTTTAACGTGGCCCACGATAATCAATTGACTCATGGCAGGCGAGAGCTCAACATGCCGACTCGTTGAGCCAATTTCGTTTTCGATAAAATAGCCGGGCTTATTGATTTTTCCAATATCGTGGTAATAAGCACCGACCCTGCACAAAAGGCCGTTTCGGCCAATAGCCTCGGCGGCGGCCTCGGCCACAGAACCTACCAACAGACTATGGCTGAATGTTCCGGGGGCTTCCATAGCGAGTCTTTTCAATAACGGCTGATTGGCGTCACTATAGTCGAGCAGCGTCATACTGGTTGCTATTCGGAAGCTCTTTTCTATAATTGGAAGCAAACTTTGCATGATAAGCCCGACCAAAAATGTGGCGAGACCGTGCCAGCCCGCGTTCTTGAAGATATCAGCAGTGGGCATTTGCGCCAGAAAGCCCAAAGATACCGACGTTGCAAATACCATCACCGTAGCAAGAGTGCTTACTTCAAGCAGTTTCATTCTCGTTCGTATCTCTCGAAGCGAGAAACAGCAGGTGAAAATACCTGCGGCCATTGTCAAAAACAGCCTTATATCAGTCTGCGGCAGTGCAAAACAAGCAAGAGCAGCGTAAAACATACTTATACCTATTGCAAAACGCTGGTCGTAAGCGATTGTCAAAATGATGGCTGCCGTTACTGCTGTTCCGGTCGCCCAGGAGTTCTGTTTAGTCAGTACGATGCCGACTTTGTTTGTCGCTAATAATAGAACCAGCAGGCAGCACAATACCAAAGCCCTCGCGTGGTTTCTTGTGATTCGCTTCTGGTAGTGATAAATATAGAAGCCGGCAGCCAGAGAAATCAACGCTACTATAGCTGTTATTTGTATCAGGTTACGATAACGGTCCTGCGGTTTCAACTCGAACGAAAGAATGAACGCGCAGAGAGCGACGAAAAGCAGCCATAACAGAGCTGAGATTAAACTATTTGTGTTGGCGAACCGGCTTATTTGCAGGAATCGCTCGGCAGTTATATTCTTGCGCACCTGGTTTCGCCGCAGGCTTGTTTTCTTAAAAAACCCCATCTGTTTACCCCGTTAGAAATATCAGATACATCAACAAAAACACAATCTGTGACCAAACACCTCATTAGAAATACCGTTTGAATTATCTACAACAAAATTTCTAACGGGGCTTACCCTTTTATAGCGGACAGAAAAAACTGAACGATAAACGTCATCCGCCAAATGATATATGCTTTCGCTTTTCATTTTATGTTTTATCTTTTCCCTTTTTTCTGTAGGCCTGTACGATATTTTGAACCAATCGATGTCGTACGATGTCTCTGCGAGTCAGCTCAACATAGGCAATGCCCTTGATTCGCCGAAGCGTTGCAATGGCTTCCACCATGCCGCTTTTCTGGCCTTGTTCGAGGTCAATCTGTGTTATATCACCTGTTATTATCATTTTGGAGCCGTGGCCCAATCTTGTCAAGACCATAAGCATCTGCAGCGGCGAGGTGTTTTGGGCTTCGTCACAGATGATAGCAGCATCGTTTAATGTTCGGCCTCTCATAAAGGCAAGTGGAATGATTTCGATAATATCAAGTTCGATAAATTTCTTCATCTGCGTAAAATCCATCATATCTTCGAGAGCGTCAAAGAGAGGCCGAAGATATGGATTTACCTTTGCCTGGATATCACCCGGAAGGAAGCCGAGCTTTTCGCCGGCCTCGACAGCAGGGCGGGCAAGAACGATTCTCCTGATTTGTTTTTTCTTTAGCATAGCGACCGCGACAGCTACAGCGAGGTATGTTTTCCCGGTTCCGGCCGGCCCTATGCAAAAGGTCAGGTCGTTGGCAAGCATTGTTTCCACGTATTTTAGCTGTCCCTTGGTGGACGGCTCAATGACCTTTTTGCCGGAATAGACGGTAATAGCCTTGCCGGCTGCAAGAGTTTCAGGTGAATTGTCACGAGTGATAAAGGCGGCTACATCTTCAACCGTCAGCGAGCCGCGTTTGTTCAGGTGTTTTTGCATTCTGTCGATGATTTCAGCGGCCTTGTTTACATTTTTTTCCGTACCGGTGATTATTAAATTGGCCTGGCGGGCGGTGATTCGCACTCCAAGGCGCTGTCGCAAAAGACGAAGGTTACTGTCCGCAGGGCCGAACAGCTCAGGCTGTTTCCGTGCCGAATCTAATTGTATAGTAAGTTCCAAAGTTTTCCTTTACTGAGCGGTGCCGACCATAAAAAACAAATATGCAAACGGCGCCGCGACCAGCGGTGAATCAACAATGTCCAATATTCCGCCAAAGCCGGGCACATTGTTCGCTGAATCTTTTTGCTCGGCGTCACGCTTGAGCATAGATTCAACCAAATCACCGCCCTGGCCTACAAAGGCAAAACAAAAGCCAAAGAGTAATGCCGACCACAAGGTCATTATATCACAACCAGCGGCAAAGAGAACAGCAACTATCGTGGCTGCTGCGGCACCGCCTGCCATACCTTCCCAGGTCTTGCCGGGGCTGATTTTAGGCGAAAATTTGTGTTTGCCAAATGAGCTTCCAATTGCGTAAGCACCTATATCAGCAAACTTTATGACAGAGACAAACATAAGCAGCGGCCATAGGCCAAAGTCAATCCGGATGGCAAGAACAAAGCCGCTGAAAAGACCGATGTACACAATGGAAAAAAAACTTGCACCACAGTGGCAATTACATCTGACGTCCCATAACGAAAATATTGGTACAAAAGCAGTCCCAGGAGCGAAAAAGCTGATAGAAATGACAGATAAATCAGGGGTGGGAGCTTGACGAGCTGGGGCCAATACCAGGTACCGGCAAAAAGAAGCGAGGCGATGATTGAAACAGGCGTGAAAATCTTCAGCTTTTTGGCCGAGGCAAGCCTGGACAGTTCCAGTTGAGCAAGAATTATTAAAACAGCAATCAGGACGCAAAGAATGGTTCCCTGCACCTGTTTATCATCGGCTGAAGCGGTCAATGAGCCATCCATCCAGCCGTCGAAAATGGCTACAGCGGTAAAGAATACCGCCATCAATGTTCCATAAAGCAGCCTGTGTTTGAGCATAATCTTTCGTATCTCTTATTTGGTTCCAGATACGCTTCACGATTCTGGAGATATGTTGTTGATAGTGCCAAAACGTCGGTTTCGTTTTGAGTAGGCCAGTATTGCTTTTTCCAAAGCTGCTTTTTTGAAATCCGGCCAGAGAGTTTTTGTAACATAGAATTCACTGTATGAAATTTGCCAGAGCAGAAAGTTGCTCACTCTCATTTCGTTTGCCGTTCTTATCAAAAGGTCCGGTTCGGCAAGTCCGGCCGTGTAAAGATGCCGGCTCAAGCATAGTTCGTCGATATCTTTGAGGTGGAGCTTGCCCTTTTTGTATTCCTGTGCAATTTTTTTGGCTGCGTCTGCGATTTCGGTCCTGCTGCCGTAGTTTAGCGCCAGGGCAAGTGTCATACCGGTATTGCCGGAAGTGATTTTCATTGTTTTTGTAAGCTCGTTTTTTACCGCTGTCGGTAGTTGAGACATTCGGCCGAGGTGAATTAGCTTTGCGTTGTTTTTCATCATCGTAGAACGAATCCCGACAAGGTATTGGGTGTAGAGATGCATAAGGGCATTGACTTCGGTTTTGGGTCTTTCCCAGTTTTCTATACTGAAGGAATATAAGGTCAGAGATTCGATGCCGAAATTGACGCAGCATTGAGCTATGCTCTCGACCGTCTTTCCACCCTGGCGGTGTCCTATGGCTCGGGGCAATCCTTTTTTCTTGGCCCATCGGCCGTTACCGTCCATAATTATAGCGATATGACGGGGCATCTGTTCGACCCTTATCCCGAGACGTTCGGCGGTTTTTTCAAGTTTTTCTTCGAAGCTCTTCATTAAATGTAAATAATAAAAGCGTGAAACTGCGGAATTTTAAGCTCAACAGTTTTTATTTTTGTTATCTTTGTTTTTTAATTTCCTGCTTTTAGTTTCAATTATCTAAATATCGTTTGATTTCGCTCCGGCCCAACGCCGATCATTGTGACGGGTTTGCCTATCATTTCTTCGACTCGGCAAACAAAGTCCTGGGCATTCAAAGGCAAGTCGTTGAAATCGCTTACCTGTGTTATGTCCTCGTCCCAGCCTGGTACGGTTTCGTAAACGGCAGACGCCTGTGAGAGTTTGTCTGCGTTTGCAGTAAAAAATGTGGTTTCCTTTCCATTAATTCTATACGCCTTGCAGAGTTTCAATTCTTTTAAGCCGGTCAGAGTGTCAAGGTGCAGCAGTGCTGCACAATCTATTGCACCGATGGTTATGGCGTAGGATACGGCGACGGCATCGAACCAGCCACATCGGCGGGGCCGACCGGTAGTTGTGCCGTATTCGTTTCCTCTGTCACGGATGTATTGGCCGATTTCGTTGTCCTGCTCGGTAGGAAAGGGGCCGGCGCCGACGCGTGTTGTGTAGACCTTGGCGACACCAAGGAATTTATCAACCGTTTTGGCCGGTACTCCACAGCCGGCCGGCATACCAAGCGAGCTCGAATTTGAACTGGTTACAAATGGGAATGTGCCGTGGTCTAAATCCAGAAGTGAGCCCTGGGCGCCCTCAAAGAGGATTGATTTGCCGTCGGAAATTGCTTTGTGCAGAAATTCCGTTGTGTCAACTGTGAAGGGCATGAGTTTGTCCGAATAAGTTTTACACTTTTCAAAGAGCCGGTCCGCGGCTATCGGCTCTGCGTTATAGAGGGCTGCAAAGATTTTGTTTTTGTACTCGACGATGGTATTCAGCCTGGCTTTGAGCTTTTCGAGGTTTTTTAAATCAGCCATACGAACCGCATAGCTTCTTCCGACCTTGTCTGCACAGCAGGGGCCAATGCCTCGAATAGTTGTCCCGATTTTGTTTTTGCCGAGCGACTCTTCACGCAGTTTGTCTTCTTTTTTGTGATAATCCAGCACGACGTGTGCGTTTTCACTTATAAAAAGACGGTCCTTCAAGGAGATATTTTTTTCGGCAAGAGTCTCAATACCCTTTATCAAGACTTCAGGGTCAATGAGCACACCATTTGCAATTACGCAGATTGTATTCGGCCGAACAGAACCGCTGGGCAAAATGTGCAGAGCGAACCGGCTGTCGGCCACGACAACGGTATGCCCGGCGTTGGCGCCGCCGTTGTACCGGACCACGATATCACTGTTCTCGGCCAGAATATCGACAATCTTGCCTTTGCCCTCATCGCCCCACTGCAATCCGACAACACAATAATTCATTTGTGACCGCCTCTTAAAAAATGTTCGCAAACATAAACCGCAACAGCTCAAAAATACGGCATATTGCGGTTAGCCGACTAAATTTTAGTTTTTATTTTGATAATTTTCAACTGATTTGTGCCACCAGATGGTCCAGAACAGCTTCCAGGTTGCCGTATTCTTTATCACTTATCCTGCGTTTCATTTCTCTGCCGTTTTTGTCTTTGTATGTGATTACAAAATAACCCTTCGGTTTAAAGTTTGTTTTATCTATTGTTTCTATGGAACCATAAGAGATTTTTTCTTTATCGCTGAGGACAAGCTCGTTTTCGTCGGCGATAAGTTTCTTGTTCCTGATTGCGAGCAGATATAGACTTAAAAGCACTGCGGCGCCGGCAACGAATGGCGGCGCCTTTTGATTGAATACCAGAGTACCGTTCGGCTTACCGTCTTCGGAGTTTTTTTCTATGAACTTTTTGTTAAAATAGCCGTCATACCCAAGCCAAATTGTAACAACAACGCAGGCGGCGATATAGATTTTAAGGTTGGTTTTTCTGTATTTGCTTACGGGCGCCTCGATAGCCATTTTAAGACCCTGATGCAATCTACTTTAATCGTTTTTGGGCGATAACACTGCTTAAAGGCTGTACGAAGTTCGGGAATATTTTTTCATCCATTAGTTCTTCAGCCAGCCGGCATTGGTTTTCAAAAGATTTCAGTGCGTCAAATTTTTCCGTACTTGAAGGGTATTGCCGGATTGTAAAGGAAAGGCTTATCGCCTCATCCGACTTGTAGTTTTGTTTTCCGTTTTCTAAAACGCTTGTTTTAGACTCTACGCTGATTCGGGCCTGTGTACGGTAATCGTCTGATAGGGCGATGACGACAGAGGGCGAAAAGCCGATAGGCCTGGCCGAAGGCAAGTCCAGAAGGCAGCTAAAGGCGCTCTGCGCCAACAGAGCCTCCGCGATAATCTCATCGTGACTGCCGGCACAATCAAAATCCATAGCGAAAGTAACATCAAGCGAATCGATATCAAGATGATTTACGCCGAGCATATAGGGGACAAGCTCGAGCGCCAATCTGTCCTGGCTGTAAGCATCTTCGAAGTTTGCAGGATTGACTACACCGGAGCCGATACGGTCTGTTTCGAGAGTAATCCAGCGGTATCTGCCGGAATTGCGGTCCTCTTCCAGACAGTACTCGTTATTGTCGCGCCGGTAGAAGGAGCACATAGAAGGGAATTGCTTTTGTATCCGCTCGAAAAAGGCCAAAATGGTTTCACGCTGTGTCGGCAGGTCAAGCTCGGTATTTATGTACATATCGAGATAAAAATCATCGCAAAGAGTAGTATAACCGTTTGACATAATTTGAAAAACTCTCCAATAGGCAAAGCTCTATACTCGATTCTCATACAAGCAGAGAATCAAGCAGGGCCTTCTATACATTTAAGTACTCATTCTCCCAGATTGTCTCAGTTAGACCTTGAAGCTCCTGGTCATAATTTTTCAGCACCTCGAAGTATTCGTCTGATTCAAGGGCTTCTTTTGCTTTTTCATCTTCGGGCTTTGCGTTTTTCGGCAAAACTGAATTCCTGAAGATTTCGTAATGGTCTCTTATAGAGCAGGGCATTAACCAGTTCTTTGGTTTTTTCCAATTTTCAAGGCCATATTCATTCTGCCATTTTCGCCCATTTTTCATAAAGTCGGAGAACAGTGCATCAGATAGCGTCTTACCGTTCTTGTACAAATCGTAGATATTATCGACATAGTAAGGAATGAAGGCACAGGGTGTTACGTTGCCGTTCCAGTCGATATAGACGTATCCGCCGCTTCGGCCGTAGGCAATACATCCCCTGGCGAGCACGCCGCTGTTCCAGAAATCGGCCAGACAATAGTTCTTTTCGCTGAGCAGCTTTTCCCATTTTCTATAGAGATGGACTCTCTTTTCGGGATTGACCATTAGGGCGAGCTCGTCTTTGCCTCGGCCGATGGGCATCAACTGGAATTGCCACATATAGCAGGCCCCCTGCTCGCCGAAGTAAAAATCATAAAACTCATCTGTCAGCAGCAGGTCCACGTTCTTGCTTGTTGCCGTAACGGAAATGCCGAAAGGCACACCGGCCTGTCTTAAATGTTCGAAGGCGTTAAGAATTTTCTTATAGGTGCCGGCTCCTCTTCTCTGGTCGGTTTCTTTCTCAAATCCCTCGACTGAAATTGCGGGCGTAACATTCGCCGATTTGGCAAGACGTTCGGCGATTTCTTTGTTAATGAGTGTGCCGTTTGTATATACGAGGAAAAGCATATCGCTGTACTTTTGGAAGATATCCAGAAGCGTTTTACCTTCGCTCTTGTACATAAAGGGTTCGCCGCCGCTGATTGTCATAAACCTGCTGCCCCATAAGTCGTGGGTCTCACCCGCTACTCTATCTACGATTGGATAAGGTATCGTGGCAGCGGTTTTTGATGTCGAACTGGCATAACAGCCGATGCACTTTAAGTTACATATTTGAGTAGGAGAGAGCAAGATAAAAGTAGGCGGCGGCTCACCATATTTTTCTTCAAATTTCTCAACGGCCTGGATGTAACTTTGGTCTTCGCAAATAAGATTATTTTCAACGAGCACATCGACGATTTTTCTAATAATTTGAGGCGAGACATTACCTTTGTCTACATTTCTAACGACACAATGCAGCATCGCCGACAGGAACTGGAATCTTTTCAATTTCACGTGTTCCAGGTCTTCTTTATCTTCTTTGACAAGGCTTTTATAGATGTAGTCGTCGGCTCTTTTAACGAACATTTTTCTAAGGTGCTTATGATTTACCATCTTTATTAGCGTTGATGATATAACATCCGGCTTCATTCTTTTGCCTTCTTTCGTCAGCATCAAGGCCATGTTGGCAGGATAATTGCCTAACGACAGCTTAAATCAGAACGTAATTTTCGCACAAATTCAAGCTCATTTCAAGAGCTAAAGCAAGACAAAAAAAGTCCAAAATATAACAATATATGGCGAAAAACTCAAAACTCTCTAATAAAATGGGGTTTTTTTGGTTGTCCGCAGGATGGCTAAGCCCAAAAGCACGAGATTGACCCCGAGAACCTGTGAAATCCTCAGGTCAGTCTCGTACCACTAAAAAAGGCCGCAAGTTTAATCCTCACAGCCCGTTATATACAGATTTCGCCGATATCCGGAGCTAACGCCGGTCGTGTGGGACCGTAACGGTTGCGCTGCTTTCTGCTATATTTCCGCAGTCATCAACTGCCCTGTATGTTATCGTGTAAACCCTGTCTTTGCCGGTCCCACTGCGTTCAGCCCGCAGATATATAGAGCCGTCATCACCTATTTGAATATCATTGTCAGTATGTCCATCGCCTTTGGTGTTACTTTCGTTTATCGAGATACTCACCAAAGACACATTTGGCATCGCATCGCACATATCGCTTACCGTCCAGGTGGGAATAATCAGGACCATCTTATGGTTTGCCGGCCAAAGGACAGTGGGTGTAACGGAAAGCGCGAATTCAGGCGTCGTCGTATCCACGACCGTTATCGTCTGCACACAGCTTGAACTGTTGCTGCACTTGTCGGTTGCCGTCCATTTACGCGTGAGTGTCCCTGTATTGCCGCAGCTCGGCTGCCACTGGTCACTGTGCGTAATTGTTACAGTTCCGCAGGTGTCGCCAGCCGTCGCCGAGCCATTCGCCTCAACACTCGTATCTGCAGGACATTCAAGCGTTACATCCTCAGGACAATTGATGACCGGCGGTGTGGTATCTATAACTGTAATTAGCAACGTATCCGGCTCAGAGTCTTCAATTCCATCGTTAACGACTAATGTAATTACATATTCACCCGGACAACCGCCATCTAAGGTGATAGTCGGCGCAGCACCATAAGCGGGACTCTCGACAAAAGGCCCGGTCCATATATATGTCAGCAGGTCCCAATCGGGGTCGTTCGAGGCTGTACCGTCTAATGTAACCTTCGTTCCCTGGTCGGTATTGCACGCGCATTCCACAACCTGGTCATCTCCGGCATCTCCGATAGGCGGCGTATTGAAAAACTCGTATGCTCCAATATCGATCCGCCCACCGATTATGCGCGGCTTGCCGTCCAAATCCGTCTCGTTGGGTTCTGCTACATAATTCGGGTCACCAGCATCAATACACGGTGAACCGCTGAGCAGGTGATAATTGCCCTCAATCCAAATCGCATCCGGGTCATTCGGCTCAATAATAATATTGGGATCGTTTTTGTCTGCCCAATATCCTGGGTCAACAAACTGAGGGGCAACATCAATGTTGCCATTGCCCGGCCAACTACCTTCGATGTCACTGTAAGTGACTGTGACCGTTGAATTACCTTTGCGCCATACTTCGTTTCCGCCGTCCCATAGGATGGAGTTATTTACCCGAACAGAGCTTACACCCATCGGCGGCAAGGAGGAAACACACGCAAGAGCGTTCCCACTGCGCGCTGAATTTCCGGCAAATGTGCAATTCCGGATCGACGCCACACTGTCGCTGTTATGAATAGCTCCGCCGCTGACTCTGCTTGTGGGTGGTTCAAACGGCCAACCTCCCGGGATAGAGTTGCTAAGGATATCGTACATACCTCCAACGTGGTTTTCCAACGTAATTGCGGTTAAGGCAGAGTCAGTCAAAGCAGTGCTACTGCCCCAATCAGGTATCCCGCTGCTGCGCCAGGCTGAATTGGCGATGAACGTGCAGTTGAGCAACGTAAGGTTGCAACAAGTATTATACATCCCGCCGCCATCGGCAACCGAGAACCGTCCATGCACGTAGTACACGTAAACCCAGTTCTCCTCGAAAGCACAGCTAATAAGGGTTAGATTGCTGTATATGTTGTACATTCCACCGCCAGCGGCATGTTGCATCCCGACAACCAAATTCTTAAAGAATGAGCAGCGGGTAAGTCTCAGCTCGCTATGCTCATTGAACATCGCACCTCCGCGGGAAGAGCTGTTCCACACAAACGTGCAATCAGTCAACTCCGGATTGGAATTGAGGTTGTACATAGCACTTGACGAGCTGTTTTCAAAGATACAGTTTTCAAATTTTGGGCTGCCAAAGACGTTATACGCAGCGCCGCCACCTCCCTGGGCCCTATTGCCGCTAAATGTGCAGTTGCTTATTTTCGGATTTCCACTGTCAATAAATATGGCCCCACCCATGCTGTCGGGGCCTTCCCAATCGGCATTTGCGTTTCCAGCAATGATGGTAAAACCATCTAATACAGCAGTAGTATCCGTCAGGCTACCAGTAATAATATGGTAGCTGTTTTCGGCACGAGTGAGCATGTACTGGTCCACAACATCAACATCGTCTCCATTGAGGTCGCCGCTGAGAACGGTTTCGTATAGTTCGATATCTCTTCCATTGGGGTCGGGTGCGCCAAAGTCGGCGTAGCCGCCCTTGACGGTTACGCCATTTCTGAGCTGGAAGGTGGCTTCTCGGTCGCCGGGAGTGATGCCGGCCCCCTGGTCGGGTTTGTAAACACCCTGAGCGACACGGATTTCATCGCCCCTCCCGGTTACAGCCAGGGCATCCTGAAGATAGTTATATGCGTCGGCCCAGGATGAGCCGTTGTTTTCACCGTTGGCGTCATCATCGACATACAACTGGCGCGTCTGTCGCGGCCCAGGGTGCTCGTAAGCTCCCATATCGATTCGGCCTCCAATTATTCGCGGCTCACCGTCCAAATCCGTCTCATCAGGCTCGGCTGTGTAATTCGGGTCGCCAGCGTCAATGCAAGGCGAAATGGGAAGCAGATGATAATCACCATCAACCCAAATCGCACTTGGGTCATTTGGCTCAACAGCAATATCAGGGTCGTTTGGATCGGCCCAATAGCCCGCGTCAATAAAGCAAGGATTAGCATAGATGTTGCCCTCGCCGGGCCAGCCGCTCGACACGGCACTGTACGTTATTATTATTGTTGAGCCATCATTATTCCATATTTCGTTGCCTCCGTCCCAAAATATGCAGTTGGTTGCCTCGACTTCGCTTTGATCATTTTGCCACATAGAATTGCACGCCAGCGCATTTCCGTTTTCCGCAGAATTCAGAGCAAATGTACAATTGGCCAGCGTCGGTGTGCATTGAGCTATGTAGTGAATCCCACCGCCGTTCTTTCCGGCACGATTGCCGCTGAACTTGCAGTTGAATAGTGAATCGCTGCTACCGAAGTTACTCATACCACCGCCGTTGCTCGCTGAATTCCCGCTGAATATGCAGTCGGTTAGTGTAGTGATTCCGACTCCGTTGGACATTCCACCGCCCGAATCCCATGCCCAGTTGTCTCTGAAGATGCACTTTGTCAGCATCGTGTTGCTGCCTCCGTTGACCACCCCGCCGCCCCAGTTCGCCGAGTTTCCGCTGAAGATACAGTTAGTAACGGTTGCGCCAAGTAAGTCGCCGTCGGAGAGAACATCAGGAGACGATTGTGCCCCAACTGAAAGCGGTGGCGGTATTGGAGGCTTAGGTGGCGGCGGAGGAGGTGGAGGCGTTGGTGGAGAGCTACGATAAAGGTAGATTCCACCACCACCTTCATTTGAGTTATTGTCAGTGAAAGCGCAGTTCGTGATTGTTGGACTGCTGTCTTCGCAGTAGATTCCACCGCCGTCTTGATAGTCTGCCGAGTTGCCGCTGAAAGTGCAGTCGGCCAGTGTTAAGTTGCTGTCTTCTGTGCACATACCGCCGCCTCGGTGTGCCGAGTTCTCGTTGAAAGTACAGTTGCTCAGCGTCATGTTGCTATCGTTAAAGTTGCATATTCCGCCGCCCTCACGAGCCGAATTGCCGCTGAATGTACAGTTGGTCAGAGTCAGGCTGCTCTCGAAGTTGTACATCCCGCCGCCATAGCCGTAGTCGATGTTTGCTAAATATGCTGAGTTGCCGGTGAACGTGCAGTTGGTCAAAGTCAGGCTGCTCTCGACATTTTCCATCCCGCCGCCGTTGAATGACGAGTTCTCGCTAAAGATGCAATCGACCAGGGTTGCGTTGCTCCTGGAGATGTACATTCCGCTCCACAAGTTCCCACTAAAGATGCAGTTGACGAGCGTTGCGTTACTGTAGCCGATGCCCACTCCGCCACCGGAGTTCTCGCTGAAGATGCAGTCGATGATGGTCACGTTGCACTCGGCAATGTACATTCCGGCATCCGAGTTTTCACTAAAGATGCAGTTAGTAATCGTCACATCGGACAAATTAACATCGGACAGAATTTCTGGAGATGATTCTTCTCCGCCTGGCCCCGGTGGTGGCGGCGGTGGCGGCGGTGTTATCGGGACTGGTAGCGGGCCGCAGTATATTCCACCACCGGAGTTCTCTCTGAAGATGCAGTGAGTAATCGTAGGGCCGGACAAGTTGGAGTCGGACAAAATTTCTGGAGACGATTCTGCCCCGCCTGGCCCCGGAGGTGGCGGCGGTGGCGGTGGCGGCGGTGGTTCCAGGCAACAATCCAATCCATAGTAGATTCCACCACCATAGTCCCCTATATTGCGGTTGATGATACAGTTTGTGATGGTCGGCCTGCTGCCTTCGCAGCAGATGGCAGCGCCAGTGTATGCGTAGCCGTTTGTGATGGTAAGACCGGCGAGAACAGAATTTGCTTCTTCTCCGGCATTAAAAAAGAATCCTCGATGTGGTTCTTCTTTAGTCCCGTTGCAATCGATAACCGTAGCAGCCACAATATCAGGGTCATTTGGGTCGATACTGAGGACGGTTATGGCTTTGCCGTTATAATCGATATCGTGGTTGCCGTAGCCGGTATATGTTCCGGGGCTGACCACGATGATATCGCCGTGACTGGAATCGTCGATTGCCGCCTGGATGTTATTGAAATCCGCAGGCCCATCGTCATCAACGTAGATGGTTCTTCCCGCAGCAATGCTACAGGTGGTTGCCACCAAGAATACTGAGATTAAAAGGACGTTTTTGAAAATTGTAGTCTCTCCCATTTTTTGCCTTCCTGAAAAAAGTGTTTATTTTTCCGCTTTTACGCATTGTAAAACCTTTCGGCCTTATGACAATTCAGGGGGGAATGCTAAAAGAACCGCATTTTAGCCATCCTCCGCCCGGATAGCCTAAAATATATCAGTGTTTGTACTATACCGGCTTTTTGTCTCATTTGCAAGAAAAAAATGAATTTTTTAAGCCTCCCTTATGCCGCACCTTCTCCCCAAAATACGTAATGGAAAACACAGCAAAAAGACCGTGACATAAAGACTTTATAAAATCCCTGCAAAATCGCATGAAATTTCCGTCTTAGAGGTTATAAGTTTGTTGACTATGATTTTCAGCCTTCGGCTCTGGAAGCTTCAGCTCTGTAGCTATTGCTCCCACAGTTGAGAGAATAGCGAACACGAATACCCGCCAGAGGCAAGCCGATGCAATATCGCCAACGGCCATTCTCTGAACCAGCAGAGCAGAGACGGCGGTATAAAGCACTCCAAGCACGATACCGCAGATAGCGGCAGCCGCAATCCGTTTCCACAGCTTCGCTCCGCCGCAGCCAAGAGTAACCATTGCTCCACAAGCCAGCGGCACGAGCGCTGCAAAGTACCAAATATCTTTCAAGCCCGGAAGATTCCCGACATTGTTGAGGTAATTGTAGTCGACAGAACTTAGGCTGAATGCCGCAACAACAGCACAGAGGCCAACATGCCAGTACCGCGGCTTCATCAATGCCCGCATCTCGGCCCGCCTGCGCATCCGACGCCGTATGGTCAGAGGCCAGTTGTAGAACAAACGGAATATCCAATGCTCTAACAATGCCCCATGCTCGCCGAACACCGGAACAATATGCACCGCCTCTGTCGCCCAGTGAGCGGCCATAAATCGCGCAAGCACCGGATAGTGATACGTCATCTGAATCGGAAACGCCAAGTAACCTATGTATTTGAAAAATCCCAGGAACACCGCGATATTGTAGTCCTTGAAATTCCGCTCTCTGATGACCAGATATAAAACATAAAAACCGCGAACCAGCGAGCCGGGTGAAACAGGCGTTATCTGGAACAGTACCAGAATTGCCGCCACAGCCACAGCAGTCTGGGCTGCGGAAAGCTCTGGGTGCATTCGTGCGTAAATCCACGCGACCAGGACGGAAACTATCTGCGTTACCGGCAAAGTGCAAACGTGAACCGCCAGGCTTTTGAGATACTTTTGTATAAATGTCTCATTGACCTGTGACAGGATAAGCTGTGCGTCCTCATCACTAAGTATATGTTTTTTCTGTCCACCGCTTACCATATCCCGAAGCCACTGCTCGCGAAGCCTCGCATTAAAATAAAGTTTTATTGGGCGAGCAAAAATGTAGTGAAGCTTATCCTTAAAGAACGCGCTATCGGTCAAAAATCTGTGCAGGCCGGCGGGGAGAATCGACAGCGGCAAGTGGTATAAGAACCGCACAAAAGAACCGGCAACCTTCGGTGCACGTTTGCCGTCTACTCGCCCGGCCCGATGCCAAACAACAACTTTCTCTGCAATCCGCCCCCGGACCGCCCGTTGCAGATAGTCCCAGCTTGTCAGCATTGCACCATAGTGCTTGCGCCAATCCGCGCGGGCCCAGATTCGACGAACCAGTTTACCCAAAAAAGGTACTACACCGATCACAAAGAACAGCAGGGTCATAAATTTGCTGTTTCGTAGTTTGGGCTCGTGCTGCTGGTCCACGAGATTTCGCACTTTCCATCCGGTGACCGCACTATCGAGCATTGTTGACCAGAGGCGCCGGCTGTAAAGCAGCCGGGTGTGATTGTGCGTAATATCCGGAATCGAATCACGATACACACGCTCAGCCGCTTTCAGCTCATCAAGCATTTGCTGCATATCGGCAAACTCATCGCTGTTCGCCTCGGCAAATCGCTGAAGCTTTTCTGTACTGCCTTTGTCAAACTGGACCAGAGAGCCTCGCATAAGCCCCTTTACTATCAGCTTAAAATCACCCGGGCTCATCGGCAGAAAAGGCAGCAGAGCCAGACCCGCTCTGAAATCGACCGCCACCAGTCCGCCGGATGGGGCATCCTCAGTATCTCTGCGTTTCAGGCAGTTCGGCTGACTCTTGCATGTCCACCACTCATACTGCCGGGCAAACTCGTAAGCGCCGATATCGTTCAACAATGTTACAAATTCGCGCATAAACTGCCGCTTTGCCCGGTATTCGGGCGAGCAAAGGTGCTGCTCATCAACTGTCTTACCTCGGCGCCATCGCTTCAATAAATCCAGTCTGTCGTCAACTTCCAATTGCCATGTACGGCCGTCAATCCACTCGCTCAATTCCCCACAGCTTCCCAGCCGGCTGTCAACGAATGTTGTGTGAATATCTACAACCGTATTTTCATCGCCGAATCTGACTTTTGCCCCGCGCCGGATAATTTTTTGCCAGAGCGCTCCGGCCCGTGCCGCCGCCGGATTGACCTGAAGCTGAAACGGTCCCTGGAAACCAATCCAGTACAACATATTACGAAAAAGCCGGGAAAAAGAAGAAGGCGGAATGAGGATTTTCATCGCATAGCACCGGCCAACTTCCAGTCCAACAATCGGCCCGTCACCGGCTTCAATGTCTAATATTTTTACCCGGTAAATCTGACCGGCAAATCCGCCGCCCACAAACTCCTCAACAATTAGATGCACACGCCCTGTATTTGCTTGCCTTACTCCCGTAACATCATAGGTAAGCTCGGTGTCGGCATCGTAACGGGCAATCCGTATCGGCCGGTGCAGCCGGGTATCGAGAAAATCCTTTTCAAGCTGTTTGCAAACTTCAACGGAATATTCTGCCGCCATTATTGTTCCCAAATCTAAGTGCCGGTCTTTGCAATCCAAAAGCGGAAGCAAACCACCAAAACTATCGCGGCATAGACGGCCGCTAATAAATCATCGGCAAGAATTCCCCAGCCTTTGGGCAATTTTTCGAGTTTGCGGATTGGCCAGGGCTTGGCGATGTCAAATATCCTAAATAGCAGAAAGCCCAGGACCGTTATGATAAGTATCTGTCGGGTGGTGATTTCGGCTGTTATAAAGAAGGGGACAGCCCAAAACGTAACCGCCTGGCCTGCAAGTTCATCTGCAACAACTTCTCGCGGGTCGGCTTTGCCGGTCGCGGCAATTGCAGCGGGGGCAAATTTGACGCAGATAACAGAGCCGGCAATAGTCAAGAGCGCCATTACGATTGATATTGGCGCAGCCGGTGGGCCGAAGTGGCACATCACCGCGAAGATAATTGCCGGCGGCAGCGAGCCCCACGTCCCCGGAGCTAACGGCAGCCGGCCAAGACCAAAACACGATGTGAGCATTCTTTTCATATTCGCCGAAAGTTAACTGACAACGCCCGTTAAGTCAAAGACTATTAAACTGTATTTCTCTTTAACCGCAGAGCACAGTGGTCTAATGGGATAGGATATTCAACCAATTATTTTCTTCACAAAGTTGATTCCTACAGACCGAGATAAGCGGCGGGTGGTGAGGAATTAATAAGTGAAAGTCAATCGTTAGAGAAATTAAAGTTGTCCGCCTGCCC